>ONPC01000259.1 GCA_900319565.1 uncultured Eubacteriales bacterium
CATCCTGGTCTTTTTCGACCAGTACCATATTCTCGGCGATCGCATCATCGAGCGTGCGCATCTTCGCAGTCAGTTCGGTCTCTTCCTGCTTCTGTGCTTCGAGTTTTGCGATCAGTTCGGTTTTCTGCGTCAAATATCCGTTCTTTTCTTCTTCCATGGAAAGAAGCTGCGTGCGGATCTGTTCAAGTCGTTCATTCAAAGTACCGCGGTTCTTTTCTTCGGAAGCAATCTGTTCGCCGAGCAAAAGGACATTCGACGAGATCTCGTTTTTCCGGTTCAGTTTTTCGGTCATCTGTTCGGAAAGTTCAGCGGCCTGTTCATCTAACGACCGGATAAAAGAGTCGACCTCTTCGTAAGCGCTCGTCAGTTCGTCCAGAGCTTTCTTCGTATCTTCGAGATCACCGCAAACGATCGCGTCATTTTCCTCGATCTTTCGAAGGTCTTCCTCGGAACGATCGGTAAATACACGAAACAGCTGAAGATCGTATTTCTTCAGCTCATCACGGATGCTCAGATATTTTTTTGCCGTCTCGGACTGACGCTTTAACGGTCCGACCTGTTTCTCGAGTTCGGACAGAATATCCGACACACGGGTCAGGTTCGCATGTTCACTCTCCAACTTCTTAAGAGTGCTTTGCTTCCGGCGCTTATATTTTACGATGCCGACCGCCTCATCAAAAAGTTCACGGCGTTCTTCCGGCTTATTCGAAAGGATACGCTCGATCTGGCCCTGGCCAATGATCGAATAACCTTCCTTACCGATACCGGTGTCATAAAACAGTTCATAGATATCGCGAAGACGACAATTCACACCATTCAGTTTGTATTCGCTTTCGCCGGAACGAAAGACTTTACGCGTGACGGTGACTTCATCGTAATTAATGTTCAGTTTATGATCCGAATTATCCAGTGTGATGGACACAGACGCAAAGCCGAGGGGCTTTCTGGCTTCGGTTCCCGAAAAGATAACGTCCTGCATGTTGGAACCGCGAAGTTGCTTCGCACTCTGTTCACCCAGAACCCAGCGGACCGCATCCGCCACGTTGCTTTTTCCGGAGCCGTTCGGACCTACGATACAGGTGATCCCGTTGTGAAACTCAAACACGAGTTTGTTTGCAAAGGATTTAAACCCCTGTACTTCGATGGATTTTAAATACATGTATGTTTCCTCTTTCTCTCAGGAAATCCCGGATGTATACCGATCATCAAGACTCCCTTAATCGCAGGACGGCTGCATGCGCCGCTTCCTGTTGTGCCGCTTTTTTGCTCTTACCCTTACCGGTCCCATAGACCGTATCGCCGATCATCACTTCGATCACGAACTCTTTCTGATGATCGGGACCGTTTTCGGCTACCAGACGGTAGACGGGTTCCTTTGCATATTTTTCCTGAGACAGCTCCTGAAGGATGGTTTTACTATCATAAAAGAACGTTTCATCGCTTGTGATACCGAGCACATACTTCTCGGTAAACTCTTTTGCAGTAGTAAAACCACCATCGAGGTAAATGGCGCCGATCAATGCTTCCATGGCATCCGATGTGACAGAATCACGCATGCGTCCGCCGCCTAAGTCCTCCCCTTTACCCAAAAACAGGTAGGAACCGAGATCGATTAGCGACGCGCAGTGTGCCAGCGCCGGTTCGCAGACCATGGACGCACGTTTTTTGGACATGTCGCCCTCTTTCATCTCGGGATGGTTTCGGAACAGAAAATCACTCGATACCAGTTCCAGGACAGCATCGCCCAAAAACTCCAGACGTTCGTTATGCATGCTGTACTCCAGCCGGTGTTCATTCGCATAGGAACTGTGCGTGAGCGCAAGCCGCAAAAGCGAAACATCGTGAAACTGATAACCGATCTTCTGTTGGAATTTCATTAGAATCTGATCCATAACCGCTCCTTTACGTCATAGAAACAGCAAAAGGGATGAGACCTGCGCCATCATCCCTCAAGTTATGAAAACAATAATTATCTCTGGTTTTCAAGAGCGTTCTTGATCTGTTCAACGGCATCGCCGACGGTAACGATCTTCTCAGCTTCTTCACTGGGGATATCGATTTCAAACTCTTCCTCGATCGCCATAATGATCTGATATACGTCGAGTGAGTCGGCGCCCAGATCATCCACGAATGTGGTACCCATGGTGATCTCGTCGGTCGAGATGGAAAGGACCTCCGAAATGATATTCTGCAATTTTTCAAAAAACTCCATGATTGCCATCCTTTCAATTCCTGAGTGAATTCAAAACAGATTCTCGTGTTGACGATGCTGTTCCGTCTGTGCGGATGTCCGGCGATCGTCTCACACCGAAATCATTATAATGTATCGCCGCATGTATGGCAATACATATTTGTATTTTTTCGGAAAATGTAATAAAAGGATCAGGAAACGATACCGTTGATCTGATCGATGGTCTTCGCTTCCACGAAATCAACACACTGCAATACCGCGTTTTTGATCTCTTTTTCGGTCGCGCTTCCGTGCGTCTTCACGACCAGTGCCTTCAGACCCAGCATCGGAGCGCCGCCGTACTCGGAAGCATCAAAGCGCTTTACAACGCCTTTCAGGTTCTTCTTTACCAAAAGTGCGCCGAGTTTGCCCTTCAGGTTGGAAAGCATACCTTTTTTGATCTCGCCGATCAAGGCCGAACCGACACCTTCATAGAGCTTCAGAATGACATTGCCCACGAATGCTTCCGTAACGATGACATCCGCCGCTCCGTAGGGAATGTCGCGGGATTCGACGTTTCCGATGAAATTGATATCCTCGCAGGCTTTCAGAAGCGGGAATGTCTCTTTTACGAGCGCATTGCCCTTTTCTTCTTCCGCGCCGATATTAACGATACCGACCGTAGGTTTCTTTTTCTTGCAGACACG
The DNA here is from genome assembly GCA_900319565.1 of uncultured Eubacteriales bacterium. GTDB lineage: Bacteria > Bacillota > Clostridia > Lachnospirales > Lachnospiraceae > UBA1201. The sequence continues at coordinate 2,878 of ONPC01000259.1, forward strand.
TTCCATGTAAATGGAGCCCATACGTGCGAACTGGACCAGGTCCTCCGGCCGTGCGTCGACATTCGCACCGCAGTCGATCAGAAGGCTCGCGCCTTTCGTCGTGGGAATCAGCGGAGCCAGAGGCGTGCGGCGAATTCCTTTGATGCGTCCGACGATGAGCTGACCGCCGACTAAGATGGCGCCGGTGCTTCCGCTAGAAATAAAGGCATCGGCCTCACCGTCGCGTACGAGTTTCTGCGCTACGACCAGGGAGGAATCTTTTTTCTCGCGGATCGCCGCCACCGGCGGCTCGCCGGTCTCGATGATCTGTGTCGAGTGGACCACCGAGACGCGAGACGTATCATAAGTATATTTCGCCAGTTCCGCTTTGACGGCTTTTTCATCGCCGACCAAAACGATCTGAATATTATCGCGAAGAGCCAGGCTGTCGATCGCTCCCTGAACGATCTTTCCGGGAGCGTTGTCGCCGCCCATCGCGTCAATTGCTATTTTTATCATGTCTACCTCTTACTGGATGGAAGCATGGATGTCCTGCAGACTCATTACCCCGATCTCACCTTCGTGGATGACCGTATAGATACCGTCTGCGGTAGCCTTCGCAGCAGCCATGGTGGTGATGTAAGGAACCTTCGCCTTGATGGCAGTCTTACGGATGTAGCTGTCGTCGAAGATTCTCTCGTTCGGAGCCGTAGGCGTGTTGATGA
>ONPC01000258.1 GCA_900319565.1 uncultured Eubacteriales bacterium
GCAAGCTGGAGATCCGGTCGGAGCTGTGCTTCGATAAGAACCGTTCCGATACCTATTCGGCGAAGGCGTTTCGAAAGCATATGCAGGAGAATCACTATGCAGAGGTGGCTCTGTGCGGCTTGGATGAATGCGGCTGCGTCGGCGCCACGGCACAGGGCGCGGCTAAAACGGGCGCGAAGGTCGTGATGATCGAGAACTGCATCGGCCGGAGGTTCCCGGATGAAAAGGTTCAAAAGATGCGTGAAAAACTTCACGGTCTGGGCGTGGAGTACATCTCGGAAACGTTGTGAAACCGGGATCATTTCAGGAGGATTAAAAGCATATGGTATTTGAGATAAAGAAACTGACACCGGAACTGGCGGAAGACTATTTTGATTTTTTTGATCATCGGGCATTTTCCGATGGATCGCCATTCTTTCCATGCTACTGCAACGCGTTCAACCTGAGTAAGGAACGGATGAAGAAGGAATTATATCAAAAGACCGAAGAATACGGCAACGATTTTGAAGCCTGGAACCGGGCGCTTCGGGAGTCGGCGGAAGGCATGGTTGCCGCCGGGGAGATCCAGGGCTATCTGGCCTATGATAACGGCCTCGCGATCGGCTGGTGCAACGCCAACGAGCGCCTGAGTTACTACCGGACCGGAGAATTCGACCTGCGTGATGTTCCGGAAGATGAAGTGTACACGAACTGCAGCGGACCCGGCGAGGTCAAAGCGATCGTCTGCTTTGAGATCGCTCCGGAGTACCGTGGAAAGGGTGTGGCAACGCAGCTGCTGGCTCGGGTCTGCGAGGATGCAAAGGCAGAAGGCTACCGGTATGTGGAAGCCTATCCGGTGCAGGACGGCGGCTATATGGGGATGGCATTTACCGGCCCCATGCGCTTATATGAGAAGGCTGGATTTGAAGAGACCGCCCGTTCCGGGAATGTATGTGTCATGCGAAAGCAGCTGGATTAACGTTTTGCGGTATTCGTTGTAGGATGAGGAGAACTGCGCGGCTTCCGGCATGGGAGCGCAGAGCAGTGGAGGGGAGACCATGTTTACGAGTGACTATAAAAATCTTACGCTGTCCTTTAATGAGTTTCATGAGATCGATGCAAAGGATATGCCGGAATACGATGAATTCTGCCTTTTGGAACTGAAGGACGGCCGGCATACCGCCGGTAAATGGCATCCGAATGATTACAAAAAGAATGAGAAGGTGTCCGGTAGTTTCGGCCGGGGACTGGCGGATTCGGTCCCGGTCGATGAAGTGTCGAAATGGCATTCACTGAGTCGCTACGACCTTTCGGAATGCCTGACGGACGAAGAGATCGACTGGATCAACCTGGGTCCTGAACAGGAAGACAGTTTCAGCATTCAGATCCAAGGTTTTCACGCCTTTAAAGACGGGGATTTTCCGCAAAGTGAACAGTATTGTCTGCTGATAATGACAGACGGAAACCTGGCGGCCGGAAGGTGGGACCGGGATTCGGACACGGAAGGAAGCTTTATCTATGCATCGGCCCTGGCCAGCTACGATATGGATGAGGTGTGGGCATGGACGCCATTAAGCAACGATGCTTTTTTCGACATGGAGGTTGAAAGGGAAAATGAGATAAAACACGAGGAGGAGCTGAACCGGAACCCGTCGACGGATCCGGTGAAGTTCAAATACGGGACCGATATCGACGTCTACTATGAAAAAGCCCTGGAAAAGCTTCGTAAAAACTATCCGTGGGCGTCGCTGAACCAGATGAAGAAGGTAAGTCCATGGGAGGTCCTGCCGCTGCACGGAAAGTATGTGTTCGGCCGGGATCAGGGCACGTGCTTTGGTTCCCGTCAGGTCGATGAATGGGAGGATGGAACGACTGCAGACGAATTTATCGATTTCCTGTGTAAGTATACCCGGGAGGCCGTGGAGCGATCGAATCCCGAAAAGAGATTCAAACTGGGCCCGGATATCGCGGTATACCTGGATCAGGCATATAAAAAGGTCAAAAAGGAGTACCGCTGGCTGAATAAACGAATGTTGAAAAAGGGGCAGCAGTATGCGATACAGACCATCAACGGAGAGAGCGAATTTACCGTGAAATACCCCGGCTCCGACGGGTACAGTGTGATGGACTGCGGCTCTGCCGAAGAGTTTATCGAGAGAGTCGAGAGTGATTATCAGAACCTGGCGCTTCGTGAGAACCCGGTCGTGGACTCCTACGACGTGCCCTTCGGAAAAGTGGAAATATACGGATGGTTTCTGGAAAAATACACCGTTTGTAAATTGAAGTCCGGGGATTATCGGGTCGATGTGCAGGCGGGAAATCGTACGACCGGCGGCAACCGAACATTCTTTATCACGCCGGATTGCTTCAAAGCGGATACCTATGAGGAGTTTCTGGATCGTTATCAGGAGGTCGTTCCGGGCTGCTCCTTTGGAATTACAAAAGAGGATATGCTTTCAAACGAAGAACTGAAACGTTTCTTCGGTTATGCGAAGGATTGACCGGAGATGTCGGTAAAACGACAGAAAGGGCAGGTGGACCATGATTTATTTGATCATAAACGGGCAGGCGAAGGCAGGCGGCGGAAGCAAGATCGGAAAGATCGTTAAGCTGCTGAAAGAAGCGGCGGCATCGAAAGAAATAAAAGCAAAAGAATTCTTTAAGGTGCTTCGCACGCAGAAGGCGGGCGATGCCACACGCCTCGTGCGCGATATTTGCCATAAGGACGAACCGGCGGACATCTGGGTGTTCGGCGGCGACGGGACCATCAACGAGGCGGTCAATGGACTGGAGGTGCCGTCGAAGGTGACCATCGCCTTCCTGCCCGGCGGCTCGGGCAATGATTACGTGAAGGGCCTGGGCATGCCGAAGGATCCGGTGACCTGCGCGAAGCTTCTGCTTTCGGCGAAGGAAACGAAGGGATACGACCTCGGTTTCGTGGATACATTCGGGGCGTCCGGGACGGTTCGCTTTGCGGGCAGCTGTGGCCTGGGCTACGACGCGAAGGTGTGTCACGAGGTAGATACCTCGAGCCTGAAGAAGGTACTGAATAAGCTCCATCTGGGGAAACTGGTCTATCTGACGGTCGCATTTAAGCAGGTGTTCGCGAATCCGCGTTTTCGCGCGACTGTGATCGTCGACGGTGTTATTCGGACGTACAAAGATGTCATTTATCTGTGTTTCATGAACAGCCCATATGAGGGCGGCGGTCTTAAAATGGCGCCGGGCGCCGATCCGTGCGACGGGAAACTCCAGGTCGTTCTGGCTCATGAGATCCCTCCGCTTCGTGTGCTCACGATGCTGCCGGGGCTGTTGCGCGGAACCCACATTAAACACCCGAAGGTGGAGTGCTTCACCTGCCGCAAGATCGAGGTGATCGCCGATAACCGGCAGTACCTCCATACCGACGGCGACGTGCAGGCATTTACCCGTCATATCCGCGTGCAGTGTTACGAAACACCGATGCGTATGCCGGCATTTTCCGCGGCGAAAAGCGATAAGTAAGAAAACGAAAGATCCGTAAGGGGTTACTTATGAGTTATATATCCGAACTTCGAAAGTACGTCGGACACCGGCCCATCATGTCGGCGGCGTCCATGTGCATTCTCTACGACAAAGAAAAGGGAATCCTGTTGGAGAAACGTTCCGACAACGGCCTGTGGTGCGTTCCCGGCGGCGGTCTGGAACTGGGCGAAGACCAAGAAGCAGGCCTTCGGCGGGAGGTGAAAGAGGAGACGAACCTGGATATCGAAAACCCGCAGCTGTTTACGGTGCGGGCGAACGTACACATGGTCTATCCGAATCAGGACGAAGTCTACTATACCGATATCGTGTACCTCGTGACGGAGTACTCCGGGGAACTGAAGCCGGACAAGGAGAGCGTAGAACTGCGCTGGTTCGATCTCGGGCACCTGCCGGAGATCATGGCGACACAGATCGATTACATCCGGATGTTTAAGGAGAAGATCGAGAAGGAAAACGTGATCGAATACCGCGAGGAGCAGGACATCATCCGGCTGTTCACTACGGAAAAAGTCAAAGAATACCGGACGTTGTACTCCGGACACGGCGATGAGGATTTTCGCGAGGCGATCTTCGTTACGCTTGCGAATGGAGAACGCTTCGTCATTAAGGTGGCGGGGAACTGGACGACTCAGGAACATATCCGGGTGTGGCAGCGCTGCGCGCAGGAATACATCGACCTCGGATACTTCTGCCCGCGGATCCTGACTTCGTTAGCCGGGGATTTTCCGCCCGTGGAATATAAGGGACATAGCTGCTTCGCTTTCGCGGAGGAGTATGCGAAGTACAAGACGGCGGAGCATATAAAGAACCGGCGATATCTGTGGGATGAAATGTATAAAATGACCGCCAGGGTGGCAGCAAAGAAGTTTGATTACACGGATATTCCTTCCGCGTATGCGCTGTACACCCCGCTCGATCCGGAGGATGAGGTCGATGAGGTTACGGAAAATGCCCTGTATTTTCAGGAGTATTGCAAGAAACTGCCGGAGCGTTTCAAAGGGCAGACCGACCGCATGTTTCGCAGGTGGCAGGAAAACTACAATAAACTGAAAGAGACCTATTATGATCTTCCGTTTTCCGTGTTCCAGGCAGACTTTGGCGAGACCAATGTTCTGGTTGACGAGGACGGCGCGTTCGTCGGTGTGCTGGACTTTAACTGTGCCGGCAGGGATAATTTCCTCAACTATGTTTTTCGCGAGATCAATGCAAAAACGCTCGAACAAACGGCAGATGAGATCCTTCGGGCGCTTAGAATCGCGTCGGAGTATTATACATTTTCCGAAGCGGAGATCGAGGCTGCACCGTTGATCTTCCGCTGTGTCAAACCTTTGTGGTATTGCAGCGTGAGCGATCTGGAGAATGCGGGGGAAGATCTCGAGGCGGTCCAAAAGATCCTGGATTCGATGGAGTACGCGCAAACGCGCGAGATCGATTTCAGAAGTGTTATGCGGGGGTAGAATGATAGTAACGTCCGGGGACCTACGAGCGTAGAGATCGACAAACTTCGCGGTGCCCATTCGCCGTCCGCTTCGCTTCCGGCTCATCGCGCTGTCGCGCTATACAAGAATAGGCCCACTCACTTTTGAGAGCGAGCTCTCAAGTGAAGTGGGCCTATTCTTGTGCACCGCTCGTAGTTTCCCGTACATTAGAACACACCCCACCAATATTGGCGGAGTGTGTTCTAACGGGAAAACAACCACTGGTGTGCACAATGGCTGCATTATATTGAGAAAAGGATGAATGCTAAGTAATTAGAAGTGTGTCGTCAGCTTCCTAAATCGGAAGAAATGCAATCTCCCCCAGACTGCATCAAATAGAAAGCTGACGTGCAACCTTCCTCAGTTTGTATCAAACTCTGCCTCCCGAGCGTCCCCCTTGACACTGAGAAACAGGTCCATTCAGATACAAAGTCGATTGATGAAAGATGTAGGAGTTCTTTCACAACCGAGTACATTATATATGGAATCTCGGGCGAATTCAATCAATCCGGATAACAGGGCGAAAAAAGTTTCGAAAGGTCGCATGGCATGACAGGATGCCAAATAGATGGAATAAGATGCCACGATTTTTGGTGCACAAGTTTCCTGCTGGGTTTTGGCATCTCAGTTGCCGCATTTGGCAAGTTATTCACAGCGTTTACATGAATTTGTATTGATTTTTCTTGACTTGGAGTGAGTTGCCGTGTTATGATTGCGACAACATAGGCCGGTGTGGATCGGGCCGGACGCAGGTCCGGAGGCAGAAGGATCCGCCATGAGGTCGGAGGCAGCAGAAAGTGAAAGAAAGAGGCAAGATATGCATCATCCTTTCCGGCTTTATCGGAGAGTATAATGATGGGTTTTGTTACGGCATAGAGCGTCAGGCGGAGCTTTTGGGTTATGAGACGGTCGTCTACTCCATGCTCAGCTTTGAGCGGCTGAATACAAATGATGAAGAGAGCATATTTGAGACCATTCCGTTTGATAAATTCGACGGACTGGTTTTCATTGAGCGCTCTTTTTCCGCGCATAAGGGCGTCGGCCGCAAGATCGATACCCTGCTGGGTAAGAACTGCAAGATTCCGGTCATGGTACTGGGAAACTCCGAGTTTTGCACGGAGCACCTGACCATGAATAACGAAATGGAATTTGAGATCATTACCGACCATTTGATCGAGGATCACGGATGTAAGACGCTCAGTTTTCTGGGAGGTCTCAAGGACCACAACAGCAAGCGCATCGCGGGATTTTTGCGGTCGCTCTCGAACCACTCCATCGAGACTGGGCCGGAGACCCTGCTCTACGGGGGCTATTGGATCGACTGTGCCCAGCGCCTGGCAAAAAACATCGCTTCCGGTAAGGTGAAGAAGCCCGACGCCGTGGTCTGCATCGATGACATCGTGGCATATGCCCTGATCTCCAGCCTCTCCGAATACGGGATCCGTGTTCCCGAGGATCTGCTGGTATCCGGTTTTGACGGGCACTCGAAGGCGGATAATCCCGCAGTGTCCATCCTCACGATCAATGCGGACTCCGAATACTGGGGCGGCAAAGCCTTTTGTGTTCTCCATGAAAAGATCACCGGGGAGAGTGCCGTCGTATATAAAGAGCGGGAGTTCCATCTGATGAAGGGGCGCAGCTGCGGATGTGAGCGTAAGCAGCGCACAGATGTCAAGGAGATTCTCAGAAACCGTCAGATCACGGATATGCAGGAAATGTATTATGCGAACAGTGAGATCGCGGAACGCCTGTATACTGCGCCGAATCAGGATGAATTCGTCCATCGGTTCGAACACCTGATCTACCTGATCCCGGATAACAATTTTGTGACTTTGTGCCGGTATTTGCCGGACGGCCGTGTTTCCTGCATCTTTGCGACGGAGGCCATTTCGTCCGGAAATCCCGTGATCCTGCCCGACGGTGTCGTCTACCCGGACGACACTTCAGTGGAGGAACAGGTGCAAAATCGCCATATCGTTCCGCTGAATTTCGCGGGGCAGAAGCTTGGTTACCTCGTGGTCGGTTACCCCGAGGCTACGGTCTATACGAACCTGCTGCAGCGCATTTGCCGCCATATCTCGGTCGGCTTGTATATGCTAAAGGAGCGCGAGGCGCAGCTTACCGCCGATCGAAGCGATGAGCGGCGCGCACGGACGCAGCCGGCGGGACCGGTAGCATCCAAACCGGTATCCCGGGAGCGTGAAGAGGAAGCTGAGAAGGCTCCTGCGATCGAAGGCACTGTGCAGGCAACATCCATCTTCGTTCTAAAGGACGATATCATGTGCAAGGTCAATGTCGGCAATGTCTTTTATTTCGAAGCGGTCGACAAAAAAGTGTTCGCCCACACGAAGGGCGGCGTCTATGAAAGCAGGCAGAAGCTTTACGAACTCGAGCAGATGCTGATCGGGCGCGGATTTGTACGGATCTCGAAATCCGTGCTCCTTTCCGTGGATAAAGTGGCCCGTATCAAACCGGATGCAGACCGGACGCTGATCGTCTTCCTTACGGATAAAAGCACAGTTCGCGTTTCCCGTAAATATGTTAAGGAATTCAAAGAACGCCTGATCATAGCCTGATGGGAAAATATTGCAAGAAAATAGAATCCGTCAGTTAAATGAGAAGATATATCATTGTAATCAAAACCGATCGGAAGTATAATTCTAAAGAATTTATAAACTCACCGCCGCAGAAGGACGGTGAAGGCAGCCGGGAACGAAGACGACTGCCCATGCGGGTAAATTCGGAGGTTTACGTTTATGAAGAAACTGAATGCGGTCATCAATACCTATAACCGTAAGTCACACATCAACCCCGAGCTTTACGGACATTTTTCCGAGCATCTCGGACGTTGCATCTATAAAGGAATCTTCGTCGGTGAGGATTCGCCCATTCCGAACATCGGCGGTGTCCGCAAGGACATCATCGAGGCATTCCGTCAGATCAAAATGCCGGTCATTCGCTGGCCCGGCGGCTGCTTCGCGGATGAATATCACTGGATGGACGGCATCGGCCCGAAGGAAAGCCGCAAAAAGATGGTAAATACCAACTGGGGCGGCGTTACCGAGGATAACTCCTTTGGAACCAACGAGTTCTTCAATTTCTGTGAGGCGGTAGGCTGTGAGCCTTATCTCTCGGTGAATGTCGGCAGCGGCACCGTCGAAGAGATGGCGAACTGGATCGAATACATCACCTTTGACGGCGTGTCCCCGATGGCGCAGCTGCGCCGCGATAACGGACGCGAGAAACCGTGGAAGTTAAAATACCTGGGCATCGGAAACGAGAACTGGGGCTGCGGCGGCAACATGCGGCCGGAGTATTACGCGGATGTATATCGTCGGTTCCAGACCTTTGCGAAAAACTACAGCGGTAACCGTCTGTTTAAGGTGGCATGCGGACCGAGCGACTCCCAGTACAACTGGACCGAAGGCCTGCTGCACAACATCAACGACATGCATGCCAATGCGATCTCGATGCACTACTACACATTGCCCACGGGCGACTGGCAGCATAAGGGAAGCGCGACCGAGTTTGATGACAAAGAGTACTATCAGACCATCGAGCACACCCTCTGCATCGAAGACATGATCAAAAAGCACGGCGCGCTGCTTTCCATTCACACGAAGCAGATGAAACTCATCGTGGACGAATGGGGATGCTGGTACGACGTCGAGCCCGGAACCAACCCCGGCTTCCTGTATCAGCAGAACACGATGCGCGACGCGATCGTGGCAGCGATCAACCTGAATATCTTCAACCAACATTCGGATATCGTTTGCATGGCAAACATTGCCCAGGCGGTCAATGTCCTCCAGGCGCTCATCCTTACCGAGGGCGAAAAGATGGTGAAGACACCGACCTACCACGTATTCGATATGTTCAAAGAGCACCAGAACAACGACCTGGTGGAGAGCTTCGTGGAGAACGAAGTCCGGGAAGGCATCCCGGCCGTTTCCTATTCGGCGTCCATGGATGCCGACCGCAAACTGGTCATCACCCTGGCGAACTGTATGCTCGATGAAACTTATGAGATCTCCTGTGACCTGTGCGGTTACAGCGCAGATCAGATCGAGGCGCAGATCCTCACGAACGAGGTACACGCGCACAACGATTTCACCGATCCGGAAAAAGTCTCTGTCGCCCCTTATAAGGCAACCAAAGACGGAGATAAAATAATTGTTTCACTTCCGCCTTGCAGCGTCGTGACGGTCATCTGTCATGAGTGATGCAAAATGCGGTAAATGTCTGCTGAGAGAGTATGATGGAAGTGATTATGCAGAAAAGGTACAAGCTTTCTTGAAGCAGATACCGGATGACGTACGAACTCCTCCTTATGTTTATAATCGGCGTCTGAAGGTATGCGAGCAATGTGACATGCTTAGTGACGGCATGTGCATGGAATGCGGGTGCTATGTGCAGGTCAGAGCGGCAAAATCCCCCTTGTATTGTCCGATCGGCCGTTGGGAGACCGACACCGATCAGTGATGCAAAACGCCCCCCTTGATATATATAGTCGTTTTGATCTCTCGCGCAACGCTAAAGCAAAGTAGAATGAATTTGATTTGGTTATGGTTTAGGAGAACAGTTCTCCACGGGAAAACAATTCAAAATCAGCAGACATGTCCGTGAATGGCCGGCGTCCCTGATACTCAGGGCGCCGGTCATTCTGGTTTGTGAAGGAGAACCGATCCCGTCTTCTTGCCATATTGTCCGGAATGTGGTAAAATGAAAGTTATGGAAGTGGGTGGAGAGCCCGCTTTCCTAACGGGAAATAGGAGAGAAATGGATCTATGTCGTCGTTTTTACAGTGGGACGGTGATTTTTTGCTTTGGATTCAGGAGAATCTGCGTTTGGATGCCCTGACTCCGTTCATGAAAGCGATCACGGTCTTGGGCAATGCCGGCGTTTTCTGGCTGATACTTACTGCACTGATGCTTTTTATTCCGAAGACGCGCCGCGCGGCATTCGCGTCTGCTGTGGCCATGGTGTTCGTGTTTATCACGTGCAACCTGATCACGAAGAACCTGGTGAACCGCATTCGTCCCTATGAGGTGGTCGAAGGGCTCGAACGGCTTGTGGCGAAACCGGTGGATGCTTCGTTTCCGTCCGGACATACGGCCATCAGCTTCGGTTCGGCCGTGGCGCTGTTTTTCTATCTGAACCGTAAGTTTGGGATCGGACTGCTCGTGCTCGCTTCGGTCATAGCGTGGTCCCGCCTGTATGTCGGCGTGCATTATCCGACGGATGTGCTCGGAGGTCTGGTCTTCGGGATCGTCATGGGCGCGCTCGGGCATCTGGCTGCGGATCGTTTGTGGCCGTTGTTGGAAAGAAAGTTTGGTAATTCCGCAAAGAGCGAACCGTTGACGAACGAAAACGAAGTGCCTGACAGGTCGGATCGTTCCGATATGGCCTGAGGCCGGGAGGGGTAATATGTTACATAAAGTGAATTTGGATGAAGTTTCGGACGGAAAGGTCTACGAACGCCGGGATATGGTGCGCCTAGGCTGCGGCGACTGCGAGGGATGCAGCGAGTGCTGTAAAACGGTCGGTGACAGCATTGTCCTGGATCCGTATGACTATGCCATGCTCGCTGCAGAGCTTTCGATGGACGCTGCGGGCCTGAATTCGAAATATGCCTCGTTTGGACCGGTCGGTGCCATGGTGCTGCCGCATCTTGTGATCGATGAAGGAAAGGGGTGCCGCCTGCTCAGTGCAGACGGACGCTGTACGGTCCACAAAGCGCGCCCGGGCATGTGCCGTTTGTTTCCGCTCGCGCGGATCTACGAGGAGGACCGGGTCACGTACATTCACCAGATTCACGAATGCCCGAAGAAACCAAATAAGAAGGTTCGTGTGGAGGAATTCATCGGGATTCCGAACATGGTTGCTTACGAGCGCTACCTGCTGGTCTGGGATTCGTTCCGAAAGGCTTACGAAGGAATCGTAACGCCGGAGATCTCGAATGAGGATCTCGAAGAACAGACGAAGTTTATTTTGACATTGTTTTATCTGACGCCGTTTCCGGTGACGAAGGGAGCGGACGGCGTCGTGGATATGGAGCCGTTCTACAGCGCGTTTTACCGCCGCATGGATACGGCATACGAGGGGCTCGGCCTGGTTCGCGTCCCCGATAAGGAAGTGGAAGATTGGAAACACAAGCCGATCCGCAAGACCTGGCTGGAAGATTAAAGGGGGAGACCTATGACGCGATTACAGGGAACCGGAGTCGTATCCGGAATCGCTATAGGAGTACTGACATTTTATGAAAAAGAGACGGCGGTGATCCACAACCGGACCTACGCCGGAGCCGAACAGGAAGAACACCGTGTGGGCGAGGCAGTCTCGCAGCTGGACATTGAGCTGATCACGCTGAAAGACGCAGCGCTGACCAGTGTCGGAAGCCAGGGCGTCAGTCTGTTTGAGGCCTATCGCATGATCCTGCAGGATCTGCTGTTTTTGGAGGAGATCCACGCGCTGATCTATCGGGATCGCATGTGCGCGGAGGACGCAGTCCTGGAGGCGGGACGGTCCCTGGCGGCGACCCTGCTTCCGATGGAGGACGCTTACCTGAAGCAGCGCGCAGAGGACGTAAAGGCTGTCTCACAGCGGCTGTACGAGAAGCTGGTGGGCGACCACGGCGACGAAACGCTGGAGCAGGTGCAGGGCATCCTGGCGGCGCAGACGCTCACACCCGCGGAAATGATGCACATTTCCCGTGAAAACGTGAGCGCGATCGTTCTGGAGCATGCAGCGGAGAACTCTCACATCGCCATTTTGGCGGGGCTCATGGACATTCCGCTGATCGTCGGCGTGCGGCAGGGACTCGGACCGGACATGAACGGATTGACGGCGATCGCCGACGCAGAGCGGGGCGCGCTGATCCTGTCACCGACCGAGGAAGTCCTGAAGCAGATGGAGAAGCGGCGCGAGCAGTTTTTGGAAGCAAAGGAACTCCTGCAGCAGTATGCGGACCGGGACACGGTCACGGCCGACGGAAAGCGTATCCGTATCGAGGCCAATATCAGCGGACTCGTCGACCTGGACGGCGCACTGCAGTACAACGTGGACGGCGTCGGGCTGTTTAGGACGGAGTTTTTGTTTCTGGGACGTAAAGAAGCGCCGAACGAAGAGCAGCAGTACCGCATTTACCGTAAGGTTGCCGAGCGGATGGGCGATAAACCCGTGGTCATCCGGATCATGGATCTGGGCGCAGATAAGATGCCGGACTACCTAAAGACCGGTGAGGAGGAGAACCCTGCCATGGGCCTTCGCGGCATTCGGTTCTGCCTGGAGAAAAAAGGCCTGCTGCGCACGCAGCTTTCCGCGATATTACGGGCGGCTGTGCATGGACGTATCTCGCTTTTGATCCCCATGGTGGTATCTCTGTCGGAGGTGCTGCAGGTGCGTGAGATCCTGGAGGACGTGAAGCGTATGCTGACACTGACGGGCGAGCCGTTTCGCATGGTTCCGGTCGGCGTGATGATCGAAACGCCGGCGGCGGCACTGATCAGCGATACATTGGCCAGAAACGTGGATTTCTTCAGCATCGGAACGAACGACCTGACGCAGTATACGATCGCGATGGATCGTCAGAACGCGAAACTGAAGAACTATATTAATCCGTACCATCCGGCGGTATTCCGCCTGATACGGATGGCGGTGGACAGCGCGCAGAAGGCAGGTATCCCCGTCAGCATCTGTGGGGAACTGGCCGGCGACGTGACGCTGTGCCCGTATTTGATCTCCATCGGGGTGACTGCGCTTTCGGTCTCTCCGACGCGTGTGCTTACATTAAGAAAAACCATCTGTGAGATGCGGGTGGATGATTATACAGATCGTAACGATCAATGGAAGGAGTATTTCTCATGAAGAAGGTAAAGAAAGTAGAAGATTATGTGCTTACCATTCCGGATTTCCCGGAGCCCGGCATTATGTTCCGTGATGTGACCTCGATCCTGGCAGACGCCGACGGACTGAAACTGGCTGTGGACGGCATCCTGGAGCGTTTGAAGGATGTGGATTTCGATGTAGTCGTAGGTCCTGAGTCCCGTGGCTTTATCTTCGGCATGCCCGTTGCTTATGAGTTGCATAAGCCGTTCATCCTGGTGCGTAAACCCGGAAAACTGCCGCGTAAGGTGGTTTCTAAGGAGTACGAACTGGAATATGGTAAGGGCACCATTGAGATGCATGCGGATTCGATCAAGCCGGGACAGAAGGTCGTTGTGATCGACGACCTGATCGCTACCGGCGGCACCACACAGGCCATTATCGACCTGGTTGAGGAAATGGGCGGCACCGTGGTAAAATGCGTCTTCCTGATGGAATTAGCGGGCCTGGAGGGCAGAAAAAAGTTAGCAGGCACCGATGTTGACAGTGTGATCATCTACGAAGGCAAATAAACGAGCTTTAAATATCTATGCCAGTCTGAGGTAAAGGGGGAGGTCCCATGACACTTCAACAAATGAAATATCTGCTCGAGGTGGTCCGCTGCGGATCCATTTCCGAGGCAGCAAAAGAACTGTTCATATCTCAACCGTCGCTTTCGGCGGCTGTGCGTGAAGTTGAGAAGGAGATGAACATCGAGATCTTCCACCGTACACCGAAGGGCATGCAGCTCACGACCGACGGAACCGAACTGTTATCCTTCGTGCGTCCGGTCGTGGAGCAGAGCAACCTGCTCGACCAGCGCTATAAGGACCGCGGCCCCGCGAAGATGCTGTGCTCAGTCTCGACCCAGCACTATTCGTTCGCGGTCGATGCGTTCGTCAGCCTGATCTCGCGCATGAACATCCCGGAGTACGAGTTCGCGCTTCGTGAGACGCAGACGGCGAAGATCATCGAGGACGTGGCCGAATTCCGCAGCGAGATCGGCCTGCTCTACCTGAGTTCGTTCAATGAAAAGGTCATCCTGAAGCGCCTGCGTGAGGGTCAGTTGGAGTTCATCCCGCTGTTCACTGCGAAGCCGCATGTTTTCATCTCGGTCAATCACCCGCTGGCGGCGAAAGAGAGTGTGACCATGGACGACCTCGAACCCTACCCGATCCTTTCGTTCGAGCAGGGCGAATGCAACTCCGTCTACTATTCGGAGGAGCTGATGAGCCAGGTACCGCACAGCAAGCACATCCACGTCAGCGACCGTGCGACCCTCTTTAACCTGGTCATCGGCCTGGGCGGCTACACGATCTCCAGCGGCGTTCTTTCGAGCGACTTAAACGGCGAGAGGATCATTTCCCGCCCGCTCGAGTGCGACGAGGAGATGTGGATCGGCTACATCAAGCACGAGAAGAGTCTGCTCGGCAGCTTCGCCTCCGCATATATCGAGGAACTGAAGACAGTGATCCAAAAACAAGGATTGCGGGCGTGATCATTGTGATATTTGGTTTTAAATCCGTAGTATATAGGTGAAGGAGGATTTCAGGACCAGATAGAACAGAGTGGGAGACTGATTCAAGGTAAATGCTATGGCGAAGGAAAAAGGTTTTTATCTGAGTATCAAAGATGGCGACCGAGGCGACGACACGGAGGCTTTTATCCGGGCTGCCTTGGAGCACGAGGGTATCCTGCTATGGGCCTATATCCTGCATGATAAGGAATACTATAACGAGCACGATATGAATATCCGCCGCTTTGGTCTGCAACACGACTGGGCGGACGGTTTTCCCGAGATGGAGAACTATGCTTCTGCCGAGGAATACATCGAAGAATACATGAATAAACCGCCGTATCTCGGCGATAAAAAGCCAAACCGGTGGTGTATGGTCTGCATCGTCGCGTCTACGGTCACGGGCGCGGATTTCGCGAAATGGTTCGGCGCCCCGGGGCATTTCCCGCGTCCGATCGACGGCCGTTACTGGATCTCCGAGGCGCTGAAGGATCTGACCGGGGAGAATAAGCATCAGCGGGCCCTGGACCGTCCCATCTACCCCGACGAGAAGGTACATGCGAACTTTGATTTCAGGGATTACATAACGAACACAAAGGAGCCCGTGAGTAAACGCGCCAGGGATGGTTTCTGGAAGCGCTGGGCGGACCTCTTTTGGAAGAAGAAAGACTAGGGGGATTTACAATTCAGGGAAAGGAAGGAACGGAACATGAAAAACAGTAAGAAGAGTGCGCTGCTGAAGTTTCTGGCGTGTGTCGGGATGGCATTGACCATTCTGGGTGTGATGATCGCGTTTCAGGCAAACACAGTGCAGGCAGCCGATGGACCAAAAACGTACACGATCACGTATAATGCCAACGGCGGAACGGGAGCACCGGATGGCCAGGTGAAGGTTCATGATGTGACCTTGATCCTGCCGGAGCAGATCCCGACGAGAGAGGGCTATGCGTTCCGAGGCTGGTCGACCACGACGCATCCGGAGATCATTTATCCTGCAGGAGCTGAATATACGGCCAATCGCGGGGCGAAATTCTACGCCATCTGGGATGTGAATAAATACACGATCCGCTACAATGCTAACGGCGGATACGGCGCTCCGGACACTCAGAAGAAGATCAAAAACGAGCCCCTGACGCTTTCTTCGAAAAAGCCTTACCGCAAGGGTTACGAGTTCAAGGGTTGGTCGACGACGACGCATCCGGATGTTTTATACTCTGCCGGCGATGAATATCTGAATAACTACGGTGCAAACTTTTATGCGATCTGGACACCGCTGCCGAGGCCGGAGGATGAGAATGGAGTGTATGAACTTACTCTCAGCGGCAACCCGGATGATCATATCATCACAGATAGGTATTACTACGTTGAAGGCGAGAAGTTTGTTCTTTTGGTGGATAAAGACATCGACCTTCCCGGCGATTTTGCGGACAATGTCGCTCTTATCATGGATAAACTGGAAGAGCTGACAGGACTCTCGTATTTGGAGCCCTTCCTTCAGTGCTCATTTTGTAATCCGGAAGGTCCTTGGCATGATCTTCAGTTTGAAAATAAAGTAAAAATAGGCTTATATGCTGATCAGGGAAAAGCATGTGGCTATTCCACTATGTGCGATGAGGTCGAGCTATTCCTTCCGGCGTTACGTAGTCCTGAACTGCTTTCTTCAGATCCAAAGGAAGCAGAACATCTTAAATCACGATATTTTATTGATTACTGCACAATCGCTCACGAGCTTACGCATGCATTGACGATCAGAAACGCCGCATATTCTAACATCATGTCGGAAGGGATCGCTGATTATTGCATGACAAAAGTGTTTGAGATCCTGCCTGAGGATTACGATTGGTATAAAGCCAGCTTGAGTCAAATGGTTGATGAGGTTCATGTTGCGGAGAGAGAATATCATAAAAATCACAAAGATGATATAACGGTTGAAAATGCCGAGCAGATATTCCTTTCGGATTATATGCACATTTATGAAATGGAGTATCCTGATGGCGCTAATTATAGATATGGCAGCATGTTTTTTACTTATCTGTTTGAGCATTATGGTGAGAGTGTAATCTTGGATTACAGTAATGCGATGAAGGATTCGTATTATTTTGTCATCAATGGATATTCCACCTTTTGCCTCACATCAGATGAGGTGAGAACCGAGTATATAAGTATTATCAAGCAACTGTTCGGAGAGGATGTTTTTACGGGCTTTGCTACCTGGTACCAGGAAATATACAGCCAAAACTATTGGTTTGATGAAGGCTGGGTAAGCCTTTGGAATATAGCATCGACTTATCAATACTGGGTTTATATGGGGTACGATCTATCACAATTCCCATATGATATGTCACAATTTCCATATCCCATTTAAAAACAAGCCGGGCGGTTTGCCGCCCGGCTTGTTTTATGCTGTGATCAAATTATACACTGCTTCGTGGATGCGCTGGGCCACGAGCGGAGAGTTCATGGTGTAGAGGTGGATGCCGTCGACATCCTGGCTGATCAGATCGACGATCTGGTCGATCGCGTAGGCGATGCCGGCGTCGCGGAGCGCCACGGGGTTGTTTTCGTAGCGGTTGATCATCTTTACGAACTTCTCGGGAAGCTCGACGCCGCAGAGCTTCACCATGCGCTCGATCTGCTTTTTATTCGTTACAGGCATGATGCCGGCCTCGATGGGGACGTTGATGCCTGCGATCGCAGCGCGCTCACGGAAGTTGTAGAAGTGGCGGTTATCGAGGAAGAGCTGGGTAATGAGGTGGTTCGCCCCGGCATCGACCTTATTCTTCAGGTGGTGAATATCATCCACCATGGTGGTTGCCTCGATGTGGCCTTCGGGGTAGCAGGCAGCGATGATATCGAAGTCTCCGTGTTCGCGGATGAAGGTGATCAGCTCGTCAGCGTGTTTGAATTCGCCGCGGGGCGTTTCGCCCTCCGGAACGTCACCGCGCAGCGCCAGGATGTTTTCGATGCCCTGGGCCTTCAGACCTTCGAGAATCATGCGTGCGTCCTCACGGGTCAGGTTGATGCCGGGCAGGTGCGCTACGCTCTCAATGCCGTAGCGATGCTTGACATCCGAAGCGATCTGGATGGTCTTGCCGCAGTTATTGCCCCCGGCAGCGCCGTAGGTCACGCTGATAAAATCGGGCTTTACGAAGGACAGTCCGTCGAGTGTTTTATATATGGTGTCCTCGGGAGCGTCCGGCTTCGGCGGGAATATCTCGAGGGAAAAAACTTTGCGTTCTTTGAATAATTCACTGCATTTCATGGTTGTATCCTCAACAGCCGCGCAACACGCGGTTTATTTGGAGAAAGCCGGCAGGGCCTCTCTTTACGGTTTCCAGTATAGCAAAGGAGCGCATAAAAATCCAAAACATACTTCTTATTACCTGACATAGTTTCAAACTATAATGCCTGCGGACAATAATTGCCCGAAACATGACAACCTTCGGATGGCGGTCGCGGATGTGGTGTAGTATGATAGAGGTATCGGTGAGGCAAAAGTGTACCGGACACAGGAGCCGGCCGTATTTGAGGAGGTTTATCATGAAAGCATTTGAGACAGGTGAGTACAGAAATCTATTTGCCGAATGCGGCATTTTGCAGGAGGACATCGACCGGAAGTTGAAGCGGATCGTGGATACGTTCTTCTACGGGAACGAGCAGGAGAGGATCTTCCATCCTGTAGGTGAGGATTTGGGCTATCTGGAGGATACCGGAAACCACGACGCGCGCACCGAAGGCATGAGTTACGGCATGATGTTCTGCGTGCAGCTGAACATGAAGGAAGAGTTTGACCGGATCTGGAAGTGGGCGAAGACCTATATGTTCCAGAAGGAAGGGGAAAACGAAGGATATTTTGCCTGGTCCTGCATGACGAACGGCAGGCACAACGCGGAAGGGCCGGCGCCGGACGGCGAAGAGTTTTTCGCCATGAGTCTGTTTTTCGCGTCCCACCGCTGGGGCGACGGCGAGGGCATCTTCAACTACTCGCATGAGGCGCAGGAGATTCTGCACGCCATGGTGCATAAGGGAAGTGACGGCCGCGACGGCGCGCCGATGTTCAACAACGAGAACCACTACATTCTCTTCGTTCCGGGCAGCGATTACACGGACCCGTCCTATCATTTGCCGCACTTTTATGAACTGTTTGCGCTTTGGGCATACGAAGAAGACCGTCCCTTCTTTAAAGAGGCGGCCTGTGCCAGCCGTGAATATTTGGCGAAAGCCTGCCATCCCGTGACCGGACTAAACCCTGAGTACGGTGAGTTTGACGGCAGTCCGATGTCCCGTCCGCTGCGCTGGACCAAATTCCACCATGATTATTTCTACAGCGATTCCTATCGGACGGTAGCAAACATTGCCCTCGATTACGAGTGGTTCGGGGTCAATGTCGGGCAGGTGGACGCAGTGCGCCGCCAGCAGGAATTCATTCTCGAAAAGGAGAAGGAAGACGCGATCGGCATCTATACGGTCGATGGCACGCTGATCGAAAAGAACGTGCTTCACCCGGTCGGCCTGTTGGCTACGACGGCGCAGGGAGCGTTAGCCACGACCGGAGAGCTGCAGAAGACCTGGGTCCGCCGGTTCTGGAAAATGGAACTACGGGATGGCGCCCGCCGTTACTACGATAACTGCCTGTTCCTGTTTGCCTATCTGGCACTTTCGGGTCGTTACCGCATTTGGTAGAAGATGACCTCCGGATAGCAATTCGGATCTTCCTCCACTTGTTTGCAAAACAGAGTGATCATATCGATAAGGAGCCGTTTGTGCGGCTCGGAAAGAGAGCGCAGAAGTACGTGCAGCCGGTTTTCCGCTGCCTGTTCTGCGCTTCTTTTTTGATTGTCGATCGTTTCTGTTTCGGAGAGTATCTCCGCTTCTGACGCATCGGCTCGTTTTGTCAGACAGAGGAGAAAATCGGTGGTGGTCGCCAGTTCCCGGGCAAACCGGATCAGCAGGTCCGTACGGAACGGACTGTTTCCGGTCTCGTATTTGGACAGAGTCGCCGTGGTGATACCAACGGCTTCGGCCAGTGTTTTTTGTGTTACCTTTCGCTGCTTCCGAAGGAACACGATGCGCTGTCCCGGAGTGTCCGGGACCGGCAGAGCATCCGGCTTGCGGCTCCCCTTAGCGCCATCCCTACGGACACGCTGCCTCATCCGGCTTTGCTCGAGTTGTGCTTGCAGGGCCTTTAGAACGCGGTCTGCTGCTCCGACATTTTCAGGCTCGTGGTACATGTAACATCCCTCCCTATTTGATTTTATAATGCAAAAAACAGGACAAGCATATTGTATACGAAGCCCAAAAGGAATGTACAGTACCGAACGGTGAAAAATTCACCGCCGTTCGGACGCCTGCTTCGAACAGACGCCGCGGCTTAGATCAGAAACAGCACGAACCCCCGCCTGTATTGCGGGGGTTCGTGCATGCTCCGCCTGAAGGGAAGACGGGCATATATTTGGAGGGAAATTTATGCAGATCAGTTGATGTGGTTCGCAGCGCCGATGAAGATCGGCAGACCGTATGTCTTATCCAGGATCATGAATACGAACGGACGGTCCAAAACCACTCTCTTTTGAATTAAGGATGCTTTGAGGCGCATATCGACCGCAGTTGCGGCTGAGGCCTTGGTACCGCCTTCCGTGACCTCGATGCAAGTCTTATGGATCACCTTGCCGATGTACAGGGATTTATCGCCGGTCATGCCGGAGAAATCCGCGTCTACCTGACTGAATGCATCGGTCATGCCCATTTGCTCCAAAACATCACGTAACTGGTATTCGGCATCGAAACAAAATTTCGGAATACGGACGGACACGCTTTCCTGACTGGCTTTGGAAAGCAGAGAAGCATAACCTTTGGAACCAAGAGTCTGCAGAAGCTCTTCGACGGTCGTTCCTTCCTGCGGCAGAAGCGCAGCAAAAGTAAACGGAACATCCTTGTACTCCTTCATAAATCCGGTGTAGTTTTCACTCTCCAGATAGTACCCGGCACTGCCGCCCATCATATCGATGGTTTGTTTGTTTCCGTCGGCATCGGTAAATTCTGCCTCGTGAGTGTTAGAAGTGTAGAAGGGATCCTCCCAGGAAGCGTCAAAGTAGAGTGCATTCAGCAGGATCATGGCGCTGTCCGGCGCAAGTCTATCCAGAATGGTGGGGATCATCGTATTCGTTTTGTCGCTGACCCAGCGGTTGATCGCTGCGAGCGTCTGCGAGTCAAATGCGGCCTTGTAGATCTCCGCGTCGAAGCAGTCGACGTTTTTCTTCAGGAAGTCCTCGCGGACCCGTTCGCCCATGGACAGCCCCTCGTTGAGCCAGAGGGAGTTTGCAAAAGCCATGGCCTTCGGCGCATTTTGCTCCAGAAAGGAGTAGTAGGCGCCGAGACCCTGATCGATCTCATCGATGTTCAGGCTTTTGCCCAGGACCTGCTCCATTTGGGTGAGTGTGTTCCCTGCGGCACCGTTTGCGGTCATGGAGACAGCCGTCATGACCGAGAGCGGGGAGATCAGGAAGTTTTTGCCTGCCTCGTTCTGCTCCGTGATCGTTTTGGCCAATGCAGCGGCCAGATCGGTATAACTTTCGGCAAATGCCTGCGATACCTGAGCACCTTCCGGCGCGGTCTTCTTCATGCCCTCTGTGAGCTTGAGAATCCGGCTCATATCGTTGTTTTCTGCGGCTGTCGAGCCCTGGGGCGTTTCATTCGTTTCGCTTTCTGTGGGCTTTTCCGTTGCAGGCTGTGTTGCGGCTTCGGTTGTTGCATTCGTAGCTTCCAAAGTCGTTTCTCCTGTGGTCGTGGCCGCCGGTGTATTTTCCGACTGCGTTGAGGTTTCACTGCCTCCGGCCGCCGGCTTTTGATTCGAGCAGCCCGGCATTGCGGAAAGCATCGCTGCGGACAGAGCGATGGAACAGAGTTTCATTTTAGTACGTTTCATGGTCATTCCTTCTTTCCATAAAATTCTTCGACCGGGTAGGCGGTAGGATCCCCGGGGTAGGTTACGAACTGGTCAGCCCCGTGTTCTTTCGCCCGCCGGAAAACATCTTCTTTAGTATCCACAGTTCCGTAATTACGAACTTGCAGGTTGCGCTTCGACGATCCCCAGGACTCGGTCGTGGAGATCACGTTGTAGAATTTATAGCCCTTTCCGTTCTCATATACGTAAGTTTCGTAGGTCCGCTCGCCGACGCCGCCGTGAAGCACGGCGATGTAGCCGTCTTCGATCTGGGCCAGGAAGGGTACGTATTGCATTACGGAGATGGCTTCACTGAGTTGGTGTGTATTCGCGATCTCGTAGAGGGTATCTCCGAGGATCACATGAACATCGCCGTCAAAGTTTAACGTGACCTTGCGGCGGTCTGTCGTATAGAACATAATGTCCACGCCGCCGTCTGCCACATAGGAGACCGGCTCGTCTTCGGGAACTTCCCGTACCACCTCAACCGCATTCAGGGCATCGATCACGCCGCGGATGATCTTTTCATCCGTTGAAGAAGTGCAGGAGTAGCCGGCCTCGCCGCCGAACCCGAATTCTACTTCGGCCGGAAAGAGGCTGCCGGTCAGGATCTCGAGGATCAGCTCTTCCTCATAGATGCCGGACAGTTCCTGTGTATCGGCAGGAATGGGGCTGGTCGTCGTGGTATATTTAACGTCACGGATCATATCCTTCGGAAAGGCGCCGTAATGGAAATCGCCGTCCATGACAGCCGTAGCGACTTCACCCGGCGTATCGACAAAATCATAGTGGAAACCGATGCGGCCGTCCACGCATTCAATCGAGTCCGCGTGCATATAATAACCTCCGCTGCCGTATTCCGTATACAGAAGCAGATAACTGTAGTCGGAGAGAGGGTAGAACTTCATCAGTTTGATCACACCGATATTCGCCGGACTGTCCATATGTTTGCGTACATATTCGGCTTCTTCTTCTGTGGATACCAGGTACAGGTATCCGGGTTTCATCGGATTGTCACCCAGATAGCCGCATTTGAAGCTGTCGGCATATGTCCCGTTCGCCTGGGTAGCGGGATTCGTCGGTACCTGGCTCTGCTGGCCTCCGGCCGATGCGGGGATCTCCTCACCCTCCAGGTCGTTGACACGGCCCATGAAGATGGGCAATGCCTGCTCGGTATCCACGATCATGAATACGAACGGACGGTCCAGAAAAACTTCCGGCGTCGGATCGACCTCGATCACGGCTTCATTGGCCATAGATATGCTGGTCACGGCAGCGGCACGGGTGCCTTTTTCGGTGACTTCCACACGGGTCTTGTGGAGAACGCTGGAGATATGAAGCTTTTCTTTCTCGGTCATGCCGGAAAAATCCGCGTTAACGGGATCGAACGCACTCTCCATGCCCATGGATCTCAGAATGTCATTCATCTTATTGCTGTAATCGAAGGTGAATTTCGGAATGCGAACATAGACCGAACGTTTTTTTGCATTCGTCCAAAGCTCCTTCAGACCCTGCGCGTTCATGCCGGCGATCAGTTCCTCCGGTGTTGTGCCTTCGTTCGGAAGCAGGCCGACGAACGCGTAATTCTCACCCTTGTAGTACTTTGCGAAACCGGTATAGTTTTTGCCGGTCAGGTAAATGTTTTCTTCGGAGAACATCTGCTCGACCTTTTTCATCTCACCCTTATTGTTCGTGAACGGAAGCTTTTGTGTGGCTCCTTCGTAATACTCTTCCTGCCACTTTCCGTCGAACAAAATGGCGTTGATCAGGATCATTTGGGTATTGGGGTCGAATCGATCCAGAAGCTTTTTGATCATTCCGTCGGTATTGGTGTTCACCCAGTTGTTGATCGCTTCGAGCGTGGCTTCGTCAAAAGCCGCCGGGAAAATGCCTGCGCTGTAGTATTCTTTTGCGACATTCAGGAAGCTCTCGCGGATGGAGAGATCCGGATCGTCTTTACACCAGATCGAGTTCGCGATCTTAAGCTGTGCTTCCCGGTCGGAAGGAAGATCTTTCACATAGGCATGCAGTACCTCGTTGAGTTGCTCCATGGTCATGTCGCCGCCGAGGACGGAGAGCATCTCCTGCGCGGTGTTGCCGCCGGCGCCGTTTGCCGTCATGGAGAGCGCCAGCATCAGTGAGAGCGGGGAGACCATGACGTTCTCCGAAGAAGATTCCAAGGAGCGTTTCAGTATATCGAGAGTAAAACGATAGTACTCGTTTTGTAACGCATCCGGTGATATCGGCGCTTTTGTGATCGGCGTGGTCGCCGTAGGAGCGGTCGGGTCGACCGGCTGTGTAGCGCGGGTGATCGGGTCAGTCGGATCGACGGATTGTGTTGCGTGGGTGATCGGAGCCGTCACGGGCGTTGTCGTTTGCGGATCGCTCGCGGTGACCTGTGCGGTCGTTTCCTGCGTTACCGAGGTGTTCGGGTTGCTGCAGCCCGCCAGAATGGCGGCGGACATGGCCAGTGAACATATACTTATTTTCTTACGTTTCATAGTAACATCTCCTTCCGGTTTGACTTTACTGCTCTTCGATGGTATTTACCCGTCCGATGAAGATGGGCAGGTTCAGATCGGTATCTACGATCATGAAAACGAACGGATGGTCCAGATATACTTCAGGAATGGGGTCCGGTTCCACCATTGCGGTGACGCCATCGACTATAATACCGGTCACAGCGGCTGCACGGGTTCCCTTTTCGGTCACTTCCACGCGGGTCTTGTGGAGGACATTGCTGATGAAGAAACGCTCGGTATCGGTCATACCGGAGAAATCCGCCAGATCAGGATCGAACGCCTGCTTCATGCCCATGGACTTGAGGATATCGTTCATGGTAAGCGAATAGTCGAATATGAATTTCGGGATCCGTACATTTACTTCACGGTTCTGAGCGTTCGCAAAGAGGCTTTGGAGCTGCTCGTCGTTCATCTTCGAGAGAAGTTCATCCGGGCTCATGTTGCCGTTCCCCAACAGACCGACGAAGGCGTATTTGCCGCCCTTGTAAGGCTTCATAAAGCCTTTGCAGTTCGCATCCGACAGGTACTTGTACTCCGTGGAGACCATTTGCTTCACGTCTTTTTCGGTTCCGGATGCGTTCGTAAAAGGAAGGTCCCGGATATCATTTTCCTCATACTGCACTTCCCATTCTCCGTCGAACAGGATGGCGTTGATCAGGACCATGCGGTTCGCGGGGCTGAGCTCTTCGATCAGCTTTTTTATCATGCCTTCGGTGTTTTTATTCACCCAGGAATTGATATCGGTAACGGTTTTATCATCGAAGGCTGCCGGGAAGATGCCGGCGCTGTAGTAGTTCTGATTTGCTTTCAGGAAGTCCTCACGGATGGAAACGCCGGGAGCGTCCTTATACCAGATGGAGTTGGCGATGGCCAGCTTCGCTTGGTCGGAGGAGGGCAATGAATCGCTGTAAGCCTTAATGAATTCATTGAGCTGCTGAAGGTCCAGTTTGCCGCCGAGGACCTGCTCCATTTCACGCAGTGTCTCGCTCTTAGCGCCGTTAGCTGTCATGGAAAGTGCCGTCAGGATCGAGAGCGGGGAGAGCATGACGTTATCGTCGGAGTCTTTGATCGCATGGGTCATCAGATCCAGCGTGAGATGGTTGTACTGCGATGTGAATGCGGTTTTCGCTTCACTGCTCAGTTTTACCTGTTTGCCGGGATCGGTATGGGCGGGGGCAGTCATGATCGGTTCTAAGTTTGTCGGCCCGGACGTCCGGTTGCCCGTGTTCTTTTCGTTGCTGCAGCCGCTGAGCGGGAGCGTACAGGTTATAGCGCCTGCCATGAGCAGGGAAGTTATTCTTCTATGAGATCGTGCAATGTGCTTTTTCATATGCATCCTCCTGGTTTTATTGCATTATCCATCGGAGTGATGCTGCGCATGCATCCTCCCGGTTTATTGCATTTCACCATAGGAACGATGCGGCTTGCGATTTTACCACCGACTTTTTTTCAGCTTTGGGTTCCCGGGCGTGAGAACATTAAGAGTGAAGCGTATTTCACTCAAATGTAAGAAATAAGTAAAGAACCATCTAAACGTAAGTGATATACTGTTTTTCAGATCGACTGCGGGAGGCAGTCACAATTCTATTATACTGTAATCAAAGGAAAAGGAAACAGGAACATGAGTGAAGTAACAAACAAAACGATCCTGACAGTGGAAAATGTAACCAAAAAGTACAAGACGGAACTCGCGTGTGACAATGTTTCGTTTGCATTGCCCGCCGGATCCGTGACGGTGCTGTTGGGCCCGAACGGCGCCGGAAAGAGCACCATCATGAAGAGTATCATCGGCTTTCTGCGTTATGAGGGAAACATAACCGTGGACGGCCATCCGAATAAGAGCATCGAGGCGAAGCGGGTGCTGGGCTACATGCCGGAGATCCCGTCGCTGTACCCGAACCTGACGGTGGAGGAGCACATGGAGTTCGTGGCGAGGGCGTACCGTTTGGAGAACTACCGTCCGTATATGAACGAACTGCTGGAGCGTTTTGAACTGGAAGATAAAAAGAAGAAGTTCGGCGACGAACTGTCAAAGGGTATGTCCCAGAAGCTTTCGCTGTGCTGTGCGCTTTTGCCGCAGCCGAAGCTGATGCTGATGGACGAACCCATGATCGGTCTGGATCCGCACGCGATCAAGGAACTGAAGGCCCTGATGGGCGACATGAAGAAAAACGGTCAGACCCTGCTTGTGTCTACGCACATTATCGACAGCATGGACCGTCTGTGGGATCACGCAGTCATTATGCAGAAGGGTCACATTCTGGGCAATGTAGTCCGAGAGGAGCTGGAGCAGCAGGGACGCACGCTCGAGGATGAATTCTTCGCGCTTACGGAGGGTATTTCCGAAAATGATATGTACAGCCTGACCGAAGAAAAGGAGGAAGAGTCATGACACTGCTTCCTTTAGCCGGCTGGTACATGAAACGGAGTTTTTTAAACTCCTTCAAACGTCATAAGGTCATGTTTATTGCCATTATTCTGTTTTTTGTCGGGCTCATCGTTCTGACGAACTATGCGGCAAAAAAAGATGCGGAAAAAGCGGAACTGGCGATCTCACAGGAAGGCCAAAAACCGAAAGATAAGATCCCGGAATATGCGGAAAAAGACAAATTATACGATGCCGATGAGGGATGGTTTATCGGCGTCGACAACGGTGAAGTCCGCGAACTGACCCCGGTCGTCATCGAGGGCGTTTGCCTGCTCCTGGTGCTCGCTGTAGTCGGCATGTCTTTCGCGACCGGAGCCAAAAGTGGAGCCAGCTTTTTCTCCATGGCGGATGTCAACTTCCTGTTTCCGTCCCCGCATAAACCGCAGGCGGTTCTGAGTTTTAAGATGGTCACGCAGGTCGCTATGGCTCTGCTTGGATCGTATTTCCTGGTGTATCAGTATCCGAACCTGGTGAGTAAAGATCTGCTTTCACCTTTGAGCTTTATACTGTGTTTGTTGCTTTATATGAGCCTGGCTGTCATGAATAACTTCGTGAGCCTCGCGTCGTACCTTTTGTTCTACAAGCATCCGAAGATCCGTCCCATGGTGTCAAAGATCGTCCTGGTCGTATGCGCCGTGCCGGTCCTGATCTTTGCGTTTCTGGCATTCGTTCTGAAGATCGGAATCTACCGATCGCTCTCGTTCGTATGCACGAGCATCGGTTCTCGCTTGATTCCGTTCGTGGGATGGATGAAGACGAGTTTCGCCATGATCATAAAGGGAGAGTACCTCTGGGCGTTGCTTTTCTTTGCCATTACCGTGGTTTTCTGTTTCCTGCTTCTGAAATGGATCTTCAGCAGAGACGTGGATTTCTACGAGGATTCGCTGGACTTTGCGATGGTGCGTGAAGAGACATTGGCCCGCATAAAGGATAGGAAAAAAGGCATGGCCAATGCATCCTACAAAAGCAAGGAAAGCATTGAAAAGAAGTCAAATAAGATCCGCGATAAGAAGATCTCGTTCGACCGGTCGCCCGGAGCGAAGGCGTTCTTTACGAAGAACCTTCGCAACCGCATGCGCCAGAGCCGTTTGAAAGGCCTGTTAGCCGGATCGCTCGTTTTCAATCTGCTCGTCAGTGGAATTCTGTTTTACTTATATAAGAAGATCGTTGACAGCGCAACGCCGGAAGAGCCGATCCCGGCGAGTTTTTCTCTGATCTTTTGTCTGATCATTCTGATGGTGTTTGCGTTCATTTTGTTCTTCCGCTCGCGGACGAACCCGCTACAGCTGGACATGAATGTCAACTTCATCTATATGATCCCGGAGAGCATGCCGTCGATCCTTCTCTACAGCTATGCGGAATACATCCTGGAGGGACTGGTGGACCTGTCTCCGGCGCTCGTTCTGATGTATCTGGTCTCGGGCGATGTTCTCCTGAGCCTGTGCTGCTTTGCCTTGCTGCTGATCTACTTCGTATATATCAGTTTGTGTGGCTTAGCGCTGAACTGCATCTTCCGCGTTTACATCGCCCAGCTGCTTATGTCGATCCTGTCCATGATCCTGGCAGGCGCGCCGTTCTTTATCCTGTATAAGCTGAGCTCGAAACTGCTGCATTCGGAGCTTTATTTCGTACTTGGCTTCACGGCATGGTTATTGCTGGCGCTGAGCATCGTATTTTTCATTATCTGCTCGAAACTGCTGCGCAGAGGAAAGCAGTAAAATATGTGTTGACATTTTCCCGAAACGTGCTAAACTGAAACGTAAGGAATATAATAAATCGTTGATGGGGACAGTACCCGGTCTGCAACTCATGTCCAGAGAGAGGCGCATTTGCTGTGAGCGCATCCTGAGCCGATCGGAGAAGACCACCCCTGAGAGCTCTTAATACGGGCCGGTGACACCGTTACTGTCAAATAAGTAGTCCTGATGCATTTGCATTGGGAAAGCAGGGTGGAACCGCGCGGAAGCGTCCCTTTTGAACTCGCCGAGAGGCAGAGCGTCAAAAGGGACGTTTTGATTCTGGCGACCGCCATCATCGGGCGAAGCCCTGAGAGTATGCGGGAGAACGCGAAGTTTTCGCTTGCACGTAAGAGCTGCCAACGAGAAGAACACTAAGGAAAACACAGAAAACTGTGAAAGGAGTTTTTTATGAAGATCACATTGAAAGACGGATCGGTGCGCGAATATGCGCAGCCCATGTCCATCATTGACATCGCAAAAGACATCAGCGAAGGCCTGGCGCGCAATACCTGCGCAGGTGAAGTAGACGGTAAGATCGAGGATCTGCGTACCGTCCTGTCCGAAGACTGCACACTGAATCTCGTGACGTCCTCGGACCCGAAGGCGCTTTCCGTACTGCGTCACACGACTTCCCACGTCATGGCGGAGGCTGTGCTTCGTCTGTACCCGAATGCGAAGGTTACCATCGGCCCTTCCATCGAGGACGGTTTCTACTATGACTTCGAGTCCGACCCTTTCTCCCGTGAGGATCTGGACCGCATCGAAGACGAGATGAAGAAGATCATCAAGGAAGGCCATGAGCTGACCCGCTTCACCATGCCCAGAGCCGAGGCGATCAAATATTTCGAGGAAAAGGGCCAGCCGTTTAAGGTTGAGCTCATTCAGGATCTGCCGGAGGACGCCGAGATCAGTTTCTACGATCAGGGCGGCTTCGTGGACCTGTGCGCAGGCCCGCACCTTCAGAGCACGAAGGGAATCAAGGCGTTTAAACTTCTGAGTTCCTCCATGGCTTACTGGCGTGGCGATTCGAATCGCGCGCGTCTGCAGCGTATCTACGGCACGGCGTTCTTCAACAAAGACGAGCTGGCTGCACATCTGGCGAAACTGGAAGATGCGAAGATGCGTGACCACAACCGTCTGGGCCGTGAGATGAAGCTGTTCCTGACCGTGGATGTTATCGGTCAGGGCCTGCCGCTCTTCACACCGAAGGGTACGAAGATGCTGATGAAGCTGCAGCGCTGGATCGAGGATATGGAGGACAATGAATGGGGCTACGTTCGTACACGTACACCGCTCATGGCAAAATCCGACCTCTATAAGATCTCCGGTCACTGGGATCACTACATGGACGGTATGTTCATCCTGAATAAGGACGACGAAAGCAAGGAACTGATGGCGCTGCGTCCCATGACTTGCCCGTTCCAGTACAATGTTTTCATGAACGAGCAGCATTCCTACCGTGACATGCCCGTGCGCATGGCGGAGACATCGACCCTGTTCCGTAACGAGGACTCCGGTGAGATGCACGGCCTGACCCGTGTACGTCAGTTCACGATCACCGAGGCGCACCTGATCATTCGCCCCGACCAGGCAGAGGTCGAACTCAACAACGTTGTCGATCGTATCGACTACGTGCTGAAGACCCTGGGCCTGGAAGGCGACGTAAGCTACCGCCTGTCCAAATGGGATCCGGTGAACCGCGAGAAGTACCTGGGCGACGACGCATACTGGGAGAACACACAGAAGTACCTGCGTGACGTCATGATCAAGAAGGGTATCACATTCACCGAGGCAGAGGGCGAGGCAGCCTTCTACGGCCCGAAGATCGACATCCAGGCGAAGAACGTTTACGGCAAGGAAGACACCATGATCACGGTGCAGCTCGACTGCGCCGCTGCCGAGAAGTTCGGTATGTACTACATCGACGAGAAGGGCGAAAAGGTACGCCCCTGGGTCGTTCACAGAACCTCCCTGGGTTGCTACGAGAGAACGCTGGCATGGCTCATCGAGCACTATGCAGGTAAGTTCCCGACCTGGATGTGCGCAGAGCAGGTGCGCGTGCTGCCCATCTCCGATAAATTCGAGGATTACGCTTACGAGGTAGCTGCGAAGCTGAAGAAGGCACACATTGACTGCACCGTGGACCACCGCTCCGAGAAAATCGGCTATAAGATCCGCGAGGCACGTCTGGATAAGATTCCTTACATGCTCGTTGTGGGCCAGAAGGAGTCCGAGGACGGCACCGTTGCCGTTCGTAGCCGTTTTGCAGGCGACGAAGGCGTGAAGCCGCTCGATGAGTTCATCGCGGCGATCACGAAGGAGATCGAGACGAAGGAGATCCGCCAGGAGCTTCCGCAGGACAACGCGCAATAAGCACTTGCATGAGGAGATATAGAGAGATGTTGGATGAATTGAAGCGCCGCGTTTACGAGGCGAATATGGAGTTGTTTAACCGCAAGCTGGCGATCTACACCTGGGGCAATGTCAGCGGAATCGACCATGAGAAGGGCCTGGTAGTGATCAAGCCGAGCGGTGTGCCTTATGAGACCATGAAGGCAGAAGATATGGTCGTTCTGAGTTTGGAGACCGGCGAGGTGGTGGAGGGCGATCTGCGCCCTTCATCGGACACCCCGACCCATCTGGAACTGTACCGCGCATGGCCGGAGATCGGCGGCGTGGTGCACACGCATTCGCCGTGGGCGGTTTCGTGGGCACAGGCAGGCCGCGGCATTCCCGCGTACGGAACCACGCATGCGGACTATTTCTACGGCGAGATCCCGTGCACACGCGACCTGACCGAAGAGGAGATCAACGAAGCGTACGAATTCCACACCGCGACCGTGATCAAAGAAGCATTTGCCGACAGAAACCCGATGCACACGCCGGGCGTGCTGTGTAAGAGCCACGGCCCGTTCACCTGGGGTAAGACGCCGGAGGAGGCAGTCTACAACTCCGCAGTGCTGGAGCAGGTGGCCATGATGGCGGCGCAGGCGCTCGCGATCAACCCGAACATGCAGCCGGCAGGTCAGTACATTATCGCGAAGCATTTCCTGCGGAAGCACGGGCCGAATGCGTACTACGGTCAGGAGAAAAAGAATTGACCGAAAAAACGCCAATTTTGACTTGCAAGATGGGCGAAAAAAAGATACAATAGTAGTAATGTCGCTCGGAGGTCCGGGGCTCTCTTTATGCCCGCTCTAGCTCCGATCGGAAAATCAAATATTTAAAGTTTTACCGGAGGTAAATTTATGAAGTTTTTTATCGACACAGCGGACGTTGAAGCGATCCGTAAAGCCAATGACATGGGCATCATCTGTGGTGTTACCACCAACCCGTCTCTGATTGCAAAGGAAGGCAGAGACTTCAACGAGGTTATCAAGGAGATCACCACGATCGTTGACGGCCCCATCAGCGGCGAAGTAAAGGCTACTACCGTTGACGCTGAGACCATGATCGAAGAGGCGAAGGCGATCGCTGCCATCCATCCCAACATGGTCGTTAAGATCCCGATGACCGCAGAAGGTCTGAAGGCTACCAAGGCCTGCAAGCAGATGGGCATCAAGACCAACGTGACCCTGATCTTCTCCGCAGCTCAGGCTCTCCTCGCTGCAAGAGCAGGCGCTACCTACGTTTCCCCGTTCCTGGGCCGTCTGGATGACATCTCCATGCCTGGTATCGATCTGATCCAGTCCATCGCTGACATCTTCGCATTGCACGGCATCGAGACCGAGATCATCGCTGCAAGCGTACGTAACCCGATCCACGTTATCGACTGCGCAGCTGCAGGCGCTGACATCGCGACCGTACCTTACAACGTACTGATGCAGATGATCAATCACCCGCTGACCACACAGGGCATCGAGAAGTTCAAGAAGGACTACATTGCCGTATTCGGTGAATAATCGACCGATCAATAACCAGGAGGATACAGACATGAGCAATATCGAAATGCAGTCGGTAAACGCCATCCGTGTGCTTGCCGCTGATGCGGTCCAGAAGGCAAATTCCGGTCACCCGGGACTTCCCCTCGGCTCCGCTGCCATGGCTTACGAGCTTTGGGCAAATCATATGAACCACAACCCGGCTGACACCGAGTGGACCAACCGCGACCGTTTCATCCTGTCCGGTGGACATGGTTCGACCCTTTTGTATTCACTTCTTCATCTGTTCGGCTACGGCCTGACCGTTGATGATCTTAAGCAGTTCCGTCAGGACGGCTCTCTGACCCCGGGACATCCGGAGTATAAGCATACCCGCGGCGTTGAAGCAACCACCGGCCCTCTGGGCGCAGGTATGGCGATGGCAGTCGGTATGGCTATGGCTGAGAAGCACCTGGCTGCTACATTTAACACGGAAGATCAGGCAATCGTTGACCACTACACCTATGTGCTGGGCGGCGACGGCTGCATGATGGAGGGTATCTCCTCCGAAGCATTCTCCCTTGCGGGAACCTTAGGTCTCTCGAAACTGATCGTGCTTTACGACTCCAACAAGATCTCCATCGAAGGCAGCACCGACATCGCGTTCACCGAGAACGTTGAGATGCGCATGCAGGCATTCGGTTTCCAGAC
>ONPC01000256.1 GCA_900319565.1 uncultured Eubacteriales bacterium
ACCTCCTGTATACGTTCTTTTTTTCAAGGTCTGACAACGCAACTGCTTCGAACGTCCTGCATAACAGTGTTTTAAGATGATACATTGTCCCCTTCACTATATATATCAACATTTTTTCGAAAAGGTTGCATGGTTTTGCAAATTTCTCCAAAAAAGTTGAATGAAAAAGTATAGAAGGGGATTCAAAAAGGAGTTGACGCACCGAATCTCGGCTTAGCAGCTCCTTTTACAGGGACATTTCTTATCTTTCATCCAGATCGATGTATGTGTTTCGTCCGCTTACTCGCTCTTATCTGCAGCCCACTGCTCCAATTGAGCGTTTATCGTATCAAAGACAGTCCCGTAATCCTTCGGGTTTTCAAAGAAGTCATCCAGAAAATCCGGATAATCCGGATTAAGTTCCAGCATTCCCTGTCCTTTTATTCTGAACATCTTAGCTGCCAAATCGGTCTCGTCTCTAAGATACTCGCTTAACGAATCCTTTTCTTCCTCTGACAACACCGGAACAAACCCTGTTAACGGTCCGGAGGTATAGGAGCTCAGATCCTCCGTTATCTTTTTCCAACTGTCCTCATCCTCTTCTCCCCAATAAAGGATGGATGCAATCTTAGGATCCGAATAGCAAACACCATACACCTGCAAAGCAAGATCCTTCTTTGAAGAATCGGATCGTATTCCATAAGTTCCACCGAAATCAGATGGTAACGGATCTGATGTCAACATGACTTCCGTGTATCCTTTCAGATCCTGAGCCCTTTTATATGACATATAGGCTATAGCGTTTTCCGGAAGTTCCGAAGGTGCACCGACATTTATAAGCAGCCCAGTCTGATAGTCTGTATAAATCAATTGCAGAAGCTCTCTCGTTTCATTCAGTTTTGTCAGATCCTTAGCTCTGCCGCTTTCGATCTCATATGTAAAGAGGAACAGGTTCCAATAGCCCATCCACGCTTCTAACTGATCATAGGAAGCCCCCGAAAAAGCGATCACCGGATTCCCACTCGCATTTTTCTCACTGACTTTCCGTAAGGACTGATAGGTGGAATCGTATATTTCATTAAAATCCTCGATATAACTGTCTTTTACATAAAGGTACTTGTCTCTGCCCGTGCCATCCTTAAGCCGCTTGGGTACGGAATATATTGTCTGTTCCATAGTTGAACGAAGCCACTCCACACTACTGAAGTTTTCCTGAACCAAACGCCCTTCATCTGACTTTAAATAATCATTAAGCGGAAGGAATACATCCCTCACAAAATCTGCCACGTCCAGCGCCCCGTGTTCCCAGGTTCCCGAAGTTAGGATATCCGGAGCCATATTATCTGATTTTTGCTCCTCAAGCCATGTTCGATAATGGCCTCCTTCAAAAACTTCGGATGGGATCGCGATGAAATCAATGATACATCCGATGCCTGCATCCGCTATTCTTTTTTTAACTGCCGATTGCGCTTCAACAGATATGGGCCTAATTTCGGAATATCCCCAAATCAAATGGGGAACCGAATCATCCCCTGCATCCGTCGATTGTTTCTCCGGAGTCGGCTGCGTTTCATTTTTTTCATCAGGTGTGGGGGGAGGTAAATCTATGATTCCCGTCGAATCCATATCGGTTGTTTCTTCCTGAGAAGTCGCACCAGGTTCTTCTGTCGCGTTTTGGGGTTCACCTTTTTTACAGGCGAACAAACAGGCCATCAATATCAACAGGAGCGCCAGCCGCTCAAATCTTCGTATCTTCATACAAATTACCTCCTTATTCAGATTCTATACTGTTAATCAGTTTCACATTTTCAAACTTATAGTATTTCTTATTCGTGTTCACAAGAGAATCCCCAAAAACAGACGACTGCCCATCATATCCTTCGGATCTTAGGATAGAACCCATGGTATCACTAATTCGATCTTCCCAATAAAATCTGGCGCTTACATACGTACTGGAATTGGGATAATGCGTCCACGTCTCGGCGCCGGCAGATTTTGGGCCCCTTCTATTCCGTTCTTAAATCTTACATCTTTTGTATCAAGAACATTGTATTCTATAGTGGTGTGATAGGTGTAATCCGGGAGCGGTGCGGTTCGTTGCATCACCAACACTTCGATCGACTGGATGATTAATCCACGTTAAACTTTATTGCATTCCCGTACCTTCCGCTCCAAAAATCCTCTGTGGATATATATCCAATACAGGAACGATAGTCCTCATCAACTATATCTCCATAGCAAGTCTTACCTATAAATACATGCGGGATAAAAGAGTAATTCTCGGGTTCTTTCACCCTCTTTAATACCTCCCCTGTATCTTCATCGATCATACGAACCTCTCCCTCACACAGCCCAATCAAATGCTTCTCACAATACATATCCAAATAAAGCATAAAGCCATCTAACTCGCGGAACATTTCCCCGGAATACCGATATAAATATGTTCTATTGCTGTTTTCCGTCGTTTCGGGATAATAGGCAAAAAAACCATTACAAAAGTTAGCCCTTCCCTGGGCCAGTTTTTCCACGATACACTTTAATTCTCCGGAGGCAAGATCATAGTCATATATATCCATCCACAGATGCTTTTCTTTTTCTTTCAGGTACTCCTCAACGGATAGATCCTTCCATTCGTCCGGAATATTAACCCAAGTTTCACCATCCGGCATCATGAATGGCATGTCAGAATAACAATAAGCAAAATACAAATGTTTATCCCGTATAGTGGTATAATAGATGCTGGCACTCATATCCTCCCTTTTGAAGACTTCAACTGCCCGGCCGCTGCTCAAATTCACGCGCCCCACTCCGGCTGTTTGTTTATCTTTTTCATCTCCGAAGATCCAGTCTTTTTCCCCGTTTTCCCTCTCAACCTCGATTAGCTCGTATCTTGTACTGTAAGTCGAGATAATATCGTCTTCGGAAAAAAACAGTCTTTGGGCCATAAAGTGTGCCGGATAGGGCATTATGAGTTTTCTGTTTGCACCTTGAATGTCGCTCTGAACAATATCTCTGTTGTCGTCCAGAAAAATAAGGTGTTCCCCCTGAATCATTACCTGGAAGAGACTGATGTTGTATCCCATGCATCCTTCCTCTACCACCTGCTCTATTCCGCTGTCCAGGGTTTCAATTTTCCTTCGTTTATCGTGTTCACATGCCGGATCAAAACAATATACCCGGTCACCCTTCGTTTCGACATCAAATATCTGCAGCTGTCCGTGATTATCATGATAAAGAGCATAATCCTCAGTAAAAAATCCCTGATTTAAAGAATCGTTACATACGAACTTCACGCCATCATTTACGGAAGTATCTGCAGTCACTGGCGCTTCTGTCTCTATAGGCTGTATATCATCAGTTTTTTTACACGAAAGCAGAACTATGCTTAGACATAACACAGTCAATACCCTTCTTTGTTTCATTTCGATCTCCACTAAAATGAAGTCAGCCGCTCAATCAAGTCAACCCAACGAAGCGACTGACTCCGTATTTTATTCCTCAGTTTCTGCATCTATGGAAGTCAACATCACTCTCCGCTTCTTAAGGTACTATGGTGGTTAAACTCGGGTTTGTAAGCGTATTCCCACCAACAGTTGCAATATGAGAGGATATAACCTTATAGTATTCCCTATTTGTGCCGGTAAGTGAATCTGCATAAACCGCCGACGAACCATCGCTGCCTTCTGATTTTGGAGAAGAGCCCATGGTATCATTAACCGGATCCATCCAGTAAAACATAGCGCTTACATATGTGCTGGAAGAAGGACTACTCGTCCACGTCTCGGCTCCCCCTGTTTTTTGATCACCCGCTATTCCGTTCTTGAATCTCACCTTCACGCCCTGAACAGTGTTTTCAATCGGAGTCTGGTAAGTATACATCGGCAATGGATTGGAACGCTGCATAGCGAAGACTTCAATCGACTGGATGATCAAAAGCCCCAATAAAATGGTTAACAAAACAATTCTTCGTTTCTTCATTTGAATTACCTCCTGTATACGTTCTTTTTTTCAAGGTCTGACAACGCAACTGCTTCGAACGTCCTGCATAACAGTGTTTTAAGATGAT
>ONPC01000253.1 GCA_900319565.1 uncultured Eubacteriales bacterium
ACTGTTGCCGGATGCTGCCCAGCTCTTCACCAAGTTACCGCCCTCAGCGTACAGCATCAGGTTCTTCACGTCCGCTGAAGTCTCAACTTCAAACGTCTGAGTCGCTCCCTTTGCGATCGCAGCGAGTTTCGCCTTCGCGCTGATGAGTTTCTTTTCAACGACTGCGAACTTTACAGTCTTGCCGAAGGAACTCGGTGTCGTAGTCTTTCCGGCCTTCAGTGTCAGTTCACGGTTGCCTGCCGTTCCGATGGCGAGACTTACCGTCCATGTGCGCACATCGCCGGATACACTGCTGTTACCGGATGCGCCCCAGGTCTTAACCAGGTTACCACCCTCGCCGTACAGCATGAGATACTGTGCGTTGGATGTCGTCTTTACTGTGAATGTCTGTGTTCCGCCCTTACCGATGGTCGCAAACTTCACGGATGCGGAGTTCACCCATACATCCTCAACGGTAAACGTTGCCGTTCTCTGCGCCGCCGTCGGAGTCGAGGTCGTTCCTGCCTTGAAAGACAGGGTTCTCTTGCCTGCGGTTGCGATGTTCTGACTTACGGTCCAGGTTCTTACACTGCCGCTGACCGTGCTGTTGGACGAGGAAGCCGTCCAGGTCTTTACCAGGTTGCCATTCTCCGCGTATTCCATCAGATATTTGGCGTCGGACGTCGTCTTCACGGTAAATGTCTGCTCGCCGCCCTTTTTGATCGTTGCGTTCTTCGCGGAAGCGCTGATCACGCCCGTATTCACGACCTTAAAAGATACGGTCACCGGACTCGTGACCGGAGTCGTATTCGTGATACCGCCCTTGAAGACCAACTTTCGGTCGCCGGCAGTACCGATCGCATGGCTCACCTTCCATGTACGTTTGTCACCGGAGACCGTACTGTTTTCGGAAGCAGCCCAGGTCTTTACCAGAGGTGAGCCGCCCTCGGCGTACAGCATCAGGGTCTGTACATTTGATGTCGTCACAACTTCGAATTCCTGCTGCGCCGACTTAGCGATCGTAGGATAGATCGCCTTCGCGCTGTAGATTAAAGATGAGGAAGGCTGCCAATAATGATTATAACTTACGTATGTAGAACTATACTGAGTGCCGGCATTTGTATAAGCAACGACACAATAAGATACCATCTCGCCGGTCGGCGCGTTCGGATGCGTGATCGACGTTCCCGTTGTGGTACCTACATTGATCGTTGAACCCTGAGTCAGGCACTGGACCTTGTAGTAATCCGCACCCGGAACAGCCTCCCAACCGATCGTCGGTACATTATTCGGCATCTCAAATGACTTGATCTGGACATACGGGAGTTTGCACGCCACCGTTCTTCCCTGAGAAAGCTCCGAGTTGTATTTAGCGGAGACGTTCGAAATAGCCATCACTTCATACGTTGCCGTGGTGCATGCCTCAGCATCCTTGTCTTCAAATTCGGTTCCGGAAACCATTGCGATCCGCCCTTGCGATGCCGACGACGTTTTTTTGTATACCCCATATTGGCTCGCTTTGCAATCCGTCCAGGATAAGACAGGTTTGCCGGCCAATGAATTCGATGTCGTTACTACAGGCGTCGCCAGTCTCGCATGACCGATCACATAATTGGAATGATAACTAATGTTCGAGTTGGTCTTCGCGACCACCTTATAGTAGTAGGATTTTTCCGTCAGTACCAGATCATCATAAAACGCGGATGCCGGTGCATTCAAAACGACACGTTTTGTCCAGTTGGCCTCATCCTCCGGATCTTTATCTCCCGGGCAATAGTAGACATGGTATTGTGTAACATCGCTCAGATCGTTACCGGACCACTTCGTATACGGATATTGGCGGCTCGTGTCACTAGTGATCTCAAAGGATTTTATTACTGTGACCGCTGAAGATGTCAAGTCGACCTTTACGGCAGGACGAACACTGTTCCAAGTAGACTCCGGAACGCAATAATTGATACTGGAAGAGGTTATATAACTATCGTTTACCAGTGCGATCCTGGTATCTCTATCGGCCATAGAACGTAAGATCCACCGCTGCGATCCGCCCTGTGCCATAGCATAGGGGGTGGCCGTAGCCCCCTTAACGCCCGCGATATTCTTGTACGTGTCAAATTCAGATGCAGACAGCACAAACAATTTATCGAATGCCGGTATACACGACGTCGGCAGATACTCGCTCGACATTTTGGTCGTAATGATGGCGCTCTGCTCTGTGCTGGTGAAAGCGGCGTTTAAGAAATTGTACTTATCATACGGCTCGCGCACATCACTCGGAACCGTAAGCCAGTCGCGGAGCGTTGAGTAAAAGTAATCGCTGGTGTATGCATAGGAATTTTTCAGCGGATAATTTCCGTTTTCTCCCACGCCTGCAACATATACATACCATTCGCAAAATGCCTGAGCATCCAGCCCGTTTTTTGCCAACAGGAATCCGCTCGTCGGATCCAGTACGATCCATTCGATCGGTTCCCAGATGAAGAAGTAGGTTTTACCCTTCGGAAAACCATTCCATCCTTGCCGTTCGCTTGAATTCACTTCTCCCGAACTCCAATCCGGACGGTATTCCGTGATTTTGACCGCACGGTACTTTACACCGTTGAAGGAAAAATCATAGTAGGACATCATGCTGTTGTTCCGAAGCATTGGCATGGTTCCGCTAATCTGGTGAAAGTCCGGATTTGCAGACGTATACGGGTAAGTCTTAAACGTCTTTCCGCTGACTTTGCTCTGCAAGGTAGCGAGCAACGTCTCATCCGTTACCTGTGACTGCGGATAGGAGCCGAACTCCACGATGTCTCCGGCCTGGATCGAAACAGATGCCTCGACCACATTCCCATGCCCCGTAAAACCGATTGCCAGAATCAAGTTTACAACGAGTGAAATCGCAAATAAAACCGCTAAACCCTTTCTTTTCATGCTTTCATTCCTTTCCTTCCCATTCACTGCATCACTTCACCACAAAGCTGACGGATTTCGCAGTCGACGTCGGTGTCGACGTGCTTCCTGCCTTGAAGTACAGCTTGCGGTTGCCCGCTGTGTTGATCGTCTGGGTCAATGTCCACGTTCTCACGTTTCCGCTGACCGTGCTGTTG
>ONPC01000252.1 GCA_900319565.1 uncultured Eubacteriales bacterium
AGAAATACTGAAGTTCCCGGGAACACCTGATCCACATATGAAGTCAGCTGGATTTTTAACCGTGTCCGCTGTTTTATGGATTTCTGGCGAAATCGACCAAGTGTTTTAAGATCCATTAGATCGAGATCATAAAAGGTCACGAATCTGTGGGAATGCTGCATCATAACAGTTTCGGCGATTACAATAGCATCGGCTTTATCAGTCTTCGTCTTGCGGATTCGATCCTTTCGCCTGGACGAAGTCTGGATAGGGTTGAGTACACACACTTTGTAGTCGTTGGCAACAAGATATCGGACAAGGTTGTCACCATAGTGCGCCGTTGATTCAAGACCGATGATGACAGGCTCTGGAGCATAGTCAGAAAGCTCCGAGGAAAGCCTTTTGAAGCCCTCACCGTCATTTGTGAATTCGAACGGCTCAGTGAGTACTATGCCATCAGAAGATATGACTGCGGCATAATGGTTGAGTTTGGCAATGTCAATGCCAGCGTAGATCATTGAGGAACACCTCCCTTTCATAAAGTCTGATACCGTGATATCCGCCTGCGGTTATCCATGTAGACTTGATGGACATAAGTACTCGGGACTGTGAAAACAGCCACTGGCAACATCCAGCTTATAAACAATTCAGATAAAGGTAGCGGCAATACACTCCTGTCAAGTAGTCAAAGCTACAGGAAAAAATCAAATGTCCACAGTATCTGAATGTATTAAACCACGATATTAAAAAGAAAGGAAATATGGTGTTTTTGCTTCTATAAACATCATACAAGGACATTATCAGTAAAATGTGATCCCCTATTTTGCTTTTGGAAAATACTATATCCGTAATGTGATTTTGGGTGCTTCTGAAGCGGGCTATCCGGAGAACTCTTTTCTATAACGAAAGGGCCTTAATCAACAACCGATGATTATTCTATACTATATAATCCCAAAATGATCCTGTCTTCCGTGATATTAAACAGATTTCCCACCCAACCCCCGAAAATGTATCCTGGTACAAAAGTATCTGTGGGGGGAATGGCATTGTCCCCGTGGTATACCGGTTCAGCAAAGGTTTTGGTCCCATACAAAAAAGTTACCGTATGGATTTTCGGTTTCGCTGATGCACTCTCTTTGCCTTTCGGTATAGGAGCGATTCTTACGATGATGATGTTTGACGGCTTTAAATAAGTGTATTTGACCGTTTTTTGGATCTTGGATCTGCCCCTGTGTTTTTTTTGTGGCTTTTTCTTCTGCCATTTTTTTGTGGCTTTATTGAACCACAATTTGGTTTTTATAACCTTCTTCTTATACGCTTTAACTTGATACTTATACTTCGTTTTGGGAATCAGACCAGTATCCAGGCAAGATGAATTCTTTTTCCCGAGCCGCGCCAAAAGCTTATTATTACGAAACAGAGCATATCCGTCCAAAGGATTTTTGGCCTTGTTCCAGCTGATTTTCACCGAATCCGCTCCGGTTCCCACCGCCTTAAGCTTGGTTGGATTGCCATTCGATTTGGATGCGGCAAATGCGTCAAGAGGTCCGCTAATAAACATCATAGTCACAAAGAAAAACAGAAAGGCCGAACAGACCGATGTTCGTTTTTTTATATTGGTTTTCATTGTCATCTCTCCTTTTTCATCTCTCTTCTTTCTTAAGATCCTTATCCATGGTGGAAGTATAACATCAAGCAGGATGAATTTCAAGGACGACCGGGGCGATGATCGGGGGCGGTGTCTTTTCAGTACAGTGGTAAAAAAGAGAT
This sequence comes from uncultured Eubacteriales bacterium, assembly GCA_900319565.1. GTDB lineage: Bacteria > Bacillota > Clostridia > Lachnospirales > Lachnospiraceae > UBA1201. The sequence continues at coordinate 1,750 of ONPC01000252.1, forward strand.
TACAAAAAAGAAAATGAACAGGATCCGGATTTCTATGCCAGGATACCGGATCCATCGGAAGTGCCATTCCTGAATGCGTAGAGCTGCATAGGGGAGTCATCAATCAGATGTTTTTGCAAAGCAATATTGACCATATGTAACTTACGAAGCCAGCACATTTCTACTTTCAGAAAAACAAGTATTACGACGGCTTATCAGATACATTCCCAGACAGATCATGGCAAGCGCTGTCTCTACGACCGGCTGTGAAGCTATTGCGCCATTAAGGCCGAAAAGGGCATTTAAAATGATCACTCCAGGGATGAAAAGAGTGATATTACGGAGCATGGTAATGACCAGGGAATTCATAGCCTTGCCCAGAGCCTGATAGTAGGCTGTGACTGTATTGATGATGCCGAGCATGGGTGCAGAAAGGCACATAA
>ONPC01000250.1 GCA_900319565.1 uncultured Eubacteriales bacterium
ATCCATTTCCTTCCGTATTTCGCGAAGCATCTCCTCGGGTAAAACGCTCCATCAACTCCTCTTCTGTTATATCCAGTGGCTCCCTGGAAGTATTTTTGAATGTAATGACCGCGTTGCCGTTTTGTTCTTCCAGTGTCAAATACACGCGTGTCCCGGGTTGTGCATATTTACAAATATTGTTCATCAGATTATCGAACACACGCCACATCCGTCTTCCATCCGCCATAATACGAAGTTCCTTGTCGGGCTGCTTGGTGATCAAGGTCAAGTCAGCCTGCTGCATCTTTTCCTCATATTCACCGCTTGCCTGCATCAGAAATGTTCCTGCATCACAAGGTGCGAGAAGGACTTCGAGATTTCCGGTAGATGCCTTTGATGCCTCTACAAGATCTTCGATCAGTCTTTTCAGTTTTTCCGACTGCCGGACCAGAACTTCTGAATACTCGGTTATTGTGTGGTTCTCACAAGGCTCCGCACTGATCAATGATGCATAGTTGATGATCGAAGTCAACGGGGTTTTGATATCATGAGAAACATTGGTAATAAGCTCTGTTTTCATGCGCTCGCTCTTCAGACGGTCTTCAACGGCTATACCCATGCCCTCGGCTATCCTGTTCATATCCTCTCCGAATCGCTTGAAGTCCCAGATCATTCCCTTTGTGTCCGTGTGATAGGAAAGGTCTCCATTTGCCAGGGCTGTTCCGCTTTTCTGCAGTCTCCGCAGTGTCAATGCGACATACAGGATCAACGGTAAAAGTATCAGTTTCTCTATGAACCATGCCGTCGCGATCGCCCCTAGGTCCCCATCCGTTCCAACGATGATGAGCATCTCCAGAAGCGAAATACCACAGAACACGAGACCTGTCTTCCATACCAAGGGCAGCCCCCGCAGCAGTGAGATATTGAAACGGTGAAGGTTTTTCAGCAAACCCCAAAGGCTGCGCAGGATCCTCCCGATCAGATTTATGATGCGGTATATGATTGTATTCTTAATGAACGTATGTTGCTTGATCCTGCTTGCAGCACTCATGCACAAACCAAGGAACATATTCAGTCCCACCAAACCTAATCCGAAAATGCAAATAACCGTTATGATATCATCCACATATCCACTGGTAATACCATCACCAATAAAGCATAAGCCGATTCCGATGATCCCACAGAGCACGAACAGCAGATCATACGGCATTTTGTGAAGAGGCCCCGGATAAAACTGATCTGTATCCGGTCGACGCCCAGAGGCATACATCAGAGCAATGAAGCAAGCGATCAATATCAGTAGATTGATCAATGCTATAAAGTAAACTGCATAACGAAGTTGATATGCTATGTGTACCAGCTTGCTGTAAAGATCCACTTTGTTGTATAAAGATGCTCTTCTTGTAAGTAAAAGCGTTACAGAATAGTATTCACTTCCTTCATCGCTTGTATGAATGCTGTTATCATGATCATATATATCCGTGATCTTTCCCGATGGATCTTTCAGTACTCCATACCAGACTGTATATGTGGGGGCACTATCAGCCTTGAAACCCTTAGATCTTGAAATGACGTTCCCGACGCTATCTGTGATCTGATACTCTGCCTCCGCAATGTCTTCCACCGATCCGTTCTCAGCATCCCATAATAAAGAATATCCATAGGGACTTATTATGGCATCATTGATGACCTGCTCAGCGATCTCATTTTCCGAAGAACTATAGAAATCGATCTCACCGTTGGCAAGATAAAACGTGATACCGACTACGCTCGCTGCAAGCAAACAAAATGATGTGATGCAGACAATGAAAAGGATCGTTTTTCCGGCAAGAGTCGTAATCAATCGCTTCATTTTCTTCTTTCCCCCTCCAATTTGTAACCCTGACCGAAAATGACCTTTATGTAACGTGGTTCAGCGGGGTCGATCTCCAGTTTTTCACGAAGGTGACGGATATGAACGGCAACCGTATTATCCGTACCAAATGGCTTATCTTTCCACACCATACTGTAGATCTCTTTGGGAGAGAAAACACGATCCGGATTGGAGATCAGAAGCTTCAGGATATCATATTCCTTTGGCGTCAAAGAAACCGGCTCGCCATCGAGGGAAACTTCTTTCGTGCGATCATTGAGCTCGATGCCGCCGACGCAAAACACCTCAACTGTTGGTGTTCCGCCGCCAAGTTTAAGATATCTGCGGAGCTGCGACCTTACCCGAGCAGTGACCTCCAATGGATTAAATGGTTTGGTAATGTAGTCATCCGCTCCGACATTCAGCCCCAGGATCTTATCCGAGTCCTCTCCTTTGGCAGTGAGCACGATGATCGGTACATTACTGGTTTCCCGGATCTTTGCCATTGCGTTGATACCATCCATTACAGGCATCATAAGGTCCAAAAGGATCAGATGTATATCGTGACTGTTCAATACAGCCAGCGCCTCTTTCCCGTTATATGCCTCATATAGCGTATACTCCGGGTCCGAAAGGTAGATTTTCAACGCATTGACGATATCTTTTTCGTCGTCGCAAATCAGTATATTAGGCATGGTATCCTCCTTTCCTACGTGAGGCAATTATATACTGGTCCAAGATTAAGATGAAAGCCGCAAATGGATTAAGATTTGATGAAGATGCAGGTCCTTTCCTGTAAAGAGATGATTAAACATCAAAAAGCAGGCCGAACCAACTATACGTACCGAGCTGGTTTTCAGCCTGCCGTTGGATCAATCAGCAAACCGGATCAGCTGATTATCCACATCAACGACCGCTTCAACACCAAAGGGAATAATACACCTGGGCATTGCATGTCCGATATTCAGGTTGAAAACGATCGGGAGATCAGGTTTGTCTATGACCTGGATCAGCAGCTGTCGGTATTCCTGCGCATAAGTCTCATCCATGGGCTTTCCAACCAGAACCCCGGAAACTGCTTCAAACACACCTCTTTCCTTAAGGTATTCAAGCGACTGCCGATACTTTTCCGGAGAGGGTTTTTCTTCGCTGGATTCCAAAAGAAGGATGTGTCCTTTCCAATCCTCAGCATCAGGAAACAGATGGTATTTTTCGCAAAGGACCGGCATATCCGCATAACGCGCACCATTAAAGAAATCATACATGGAGTCGATACAGCCGCCAAGGATCTTTCCTGAGAATACAGGAGCTCCCTGCAACAGCTCAAATCCATGGTCCGGATGGGCGATCAAAGGTTGGCCGACTTGATCTGGCGCGAAGCTCTTTCGCTCCTCATACCAAACGTC
>ONPC01000248.1 GCA_900319565.1 uncultured Eubacteriales bacterium
AAAACGGAAAGAAACTGACGAACGAAGAGATCGATTTCGTGGTACGTGGTTATGTTGCCGGAGAGATTCCCGACTATCAGATGTCCGCATTTTTGATGGCGGTCTGCTTTCGCGGCATGACTAAAGCCGAAGTCGCTCATCTGACGAAGGCAATGGCTGCGTCGGGAGATCAGGTCGACCTTCGTGTGATCCCCGGATTTAAGGCGGATAAACACAGTACCGGAGGCGTCGGTGATAAGACGACCCTCATCGTGGCGCCGCTCGTGGCCTCTCTTGGAGTTAAGGTCGCGAAGATGAGCGGGCGCGGCCTGGGGCATACCGGCGGGACCATCGACAAACTTGAGTCGATCCCCGGTTTTTCCACCGCGCTTACTACGGACCGCTTTATGGAGCAGGTTCGTGATATAGGGATCGCGATCGCCGGGCAGACCGGCAATCTGGTTCCTGCGGATAAAAAAATGTATGCGCTTCGGGATGTGACATCGACCGTCGATTCCATTCCGCTGATCGCTTCATCCATTATGAGTAAGAAACTTGCGGCGGGCAGCAACGGCATCGTTCTTGATGTCAAATGCGGCAGTGGCGCATTTATGAAAGATCTGGCGTCAGCGAAGGAACTGGCGCGTGTAATGGTCGATATCGGCAAGGCCGCCGGACGTAAGGTCGCGGCTCTGGTCACGGATATGGACGTTCCGCTTGGTTATGCCGTAGGCAACAGTCTGGAAGTCTTAGAGGCCATCGATACGCTATCCGGACGTGGCCCCGAGGATTTGCGGACGCTGTGCCTCGAACTGGCGGCGCACATGCTTTCATTGGCCGGACAGGGCAGCGTAGATGTATGCCGGATACGTGCGAAAGAAGCACTCGATTCCGGCGCGGCGCTTCGTACGTTGGAGAAACTGATCACGGCCCAGGGAGGTGACGCTTCGGTCATTCAGGACCCGAAGAAACTTCCGACGGCGCAGTTTAGTTCGGAACTGATCAGCGATGTTTCCGGATATGTCAGTCGGATGGAGACCGAGCAGGTCGGCATTGCTGCCTCCATGCTGGGAGCCGGCCGCATGACGAAAGACGATGTTATCGATTTGGGAGCGGGACTGATCCTGAAGAAAAAAACGGGAGATCGTGTTGAAAAAGGAGAGACATTGGCCGTTTTATATACCTCCGGAAGCGGAGAACGTATGGAGGCAGCACTGGATTGCCTGAGAAAAGCCTACCATTTCAGCGAAAAAACGCCGAGAAAACGTAAATTAATCTTTGATTCCGTACAATGAGACGGAAAAAACTAAGAAAATATCACATCTAAACCGCAATTATACTACAAACTCGAGAATTTTAGAAAGTTTTTAGAAAAAAGTGCTTGCAAATTTCGAGAAAACAGTATATTATTAAGTTAAGAAAAGACCATCATTGAATAGAGCCTGGGGTGTTCGACAAGCTTGCATTTTTGAACCTACATGTTGACATACGGGATTCCTATATCGCCAGGTGGATGACAGGCCTCCGTAGCAGTGGAAGTCAGAAGTCTGGTTGCGGAAACCCACCTAGCTGGGGCTAGGAGTCAAAAAGCAAGAAACGGCATTCCGGGTTCTATTTGACTCTAAAAACGGGAAAAGAGTCGTGGATCCTAAGCGGAAAGGAGATGAGGGTATGAGTATTAAGAATCAAAATATAGATGTTTTGATCGCGCTTGCGAAAGAAAATGACAATCGAATCGATCTGGAAACGATCGCATTGATGTGTGATAAAAAACCGGAAGGAGCGGAGAGAGAAGAACTCGAAAAAGCACTTAAAAAAGAAGGCATTCTTCTGATCGATGATGTTGATATGGACGATCTTCCGCTGTCGGATATGGGATTTGAATCCTTTGAAGATGACAGCTTCGATGATGCGTTCAGTGAGACGGATGACGATGTTTTGAAGGTCGATCAGGAATATGCCGCAGATTCGATCCGCCTGTATCTGCGTGAGATCGGACGTATCCCTCTTCTTTCTAAAGACGAGGAGATCGAGATGGCAAAACGAGTTATGGAGGGCGATGAAGAAGCGAAGCATCGTCTGATCAATGCCAACCTGCGTCTGGTCGTCAATGTTGCTAAGCATTATGTGCACGGCAGCAATATGGCGCTTCTGGATCTGATCCAGGAGGGAAGCATTGGCCTGATCCGCGCGGTTGAAAAGTTTGACTATACCAAGGGCTTCAAATTCAGTACCTACGCGACCTGGTGGATCCGTCAGGCCATCATTCGGGCCATAGCGGACCAGTCCCGCATAATTCGACTTCCGGTCCATATTCGCGAGTTATTACACCGCATGTCACGTGTTACATCGACATTTATCAGTGAGAACGGAAGGGAGCCGAACGAAGAAGAACTGGCAGCGCTTTTGAATATTTCGCAGGAACGTCTGTCGAACCTGCAGGCGCTGTATGGGGATGCGGTATCATTGGATACTCCGGTCGGTGACGAAGAGGACTCGGTCCTTCAGGAGTTCGTTCCTGACGATAAGACGAAGAATCAGGACAATGTCATTACCAATGGTATGCTTCGGGAAGATATCATCGATGCCCTGAAAGTTTTGAGCGAGCGTGAGCAGGATATTCTGCTTCTCCGTTACGGCATTACGGACGGACGTATGTGGACGCTCGAGGAATTGGGCGACCTGTTCCACATTACCCGGGAGCGGGTACGTCAGATCGAGATGCGCGCATTTCGCAGGTTGCGCGCCAGCAAAGACATGAGAAACCTGCGCATATACCTGGAAGATTAGTTCCGGGCCGAATAAACCATAGAGCCGGGGGTGTCGCACGACACCCCCGGATTTTTTTGTCGCGGTTTCGGCTGTCGTGTTGTTCATAAATGCGATCATCGGCGGCCGGAATACTGCTTCGCACGGTTTCGGCTGTCGTTTGGTTCATAAATGCGATCGTCGGCGGCCGAGAGTTCGCTTCGCGTGAAAAACATAACGCTCCTGTCCATGCCGGAGCTCGGGGTTCCTTTTCGATTACGGCCGTTTTCTTGATAGCATCAGGCTCCCGCCTGATGCGAAAACGGCCTCAGCGACAGCAAAAACCGGTCTCGGAGACCGTTTTTTGCCCCGGCTCCGGCATTTCCATGAGCGTGTTTTTCAG
>ONPC01000246.1 GCA_900319565.1 uncultured Eubacteriales bacterium
CATCAGGTAGGTCACTACGACGCCCAGCAGGCCGGCCGTGAAACCGATGATCATAGTCTCTGCATTGAACATGTGCGATACATTCCGCTTGGAAGCACCGATTGCACGCAGGATACCGATCTCCTTCGTTCTCTCCTGTACGGAGATCAGGGTGATAACACCGATCATGATGGACGAAACCACCAGAGAGATCGCTACAAACGCGATCAGAACATAGGTAATAGCGTTGATGATCGTGGTGATGGAGGACATCAGAAGGCCGATGATATCGGTGTATTCGATCTGGGAGCCTTCGTCTGCCTGCTCATTATATGCATCGATCGCTTCCTTGATGATATCTTTGTTCTCAAAGCTCGAAGCATAGAGATTGATGCCGAACGGATCATCGAGATCCACGCACCCCAGCACGATCAGGTTCGCTTCGTAATTCGAACGGGAGAACTCCAGCAGTTCATAGTAGGAAGCAAGCTGCTCATCCGTATAGGTCGGCATTTCCATGAGGAGCGCGCCCGAAAGCTGCTCTTCATTCATGGAGTGCATCTGCGCAGCGACCTGCGCTGCATAGGCGGCCTTTACCTGCTCCTGCAGAGTCTTCGCGAACATCGCGTAGATCTCCTCGTCACTCATCGCGGAAACGTATTCATTGACCTCCGCTTCGCTCATGCCGGTCTGCATAACGATGCCCTGAGCGATCAGGTGGTTTATCTCCGCGCGGCTCATAGAAGCGAGCGTCTTGTCGATGCTCTCCTTTAACACGTCATCCGGAGGGATGGACTTGATCTTCAGGTAGATCTTTGCTTGCTCAGTCTTCGACAGGATGTTTACATTCTTCTTAAACCGCTCTGCCTTCTCATCGTCGCTCAGTTTTCCGTCCGTGTCCTTAAATGCCAGTCCGGTGAAAATATCCACCGAGGGGTCTGCCTTCTGTGCGGCAATGACTTCGGACTCGTTATTCTTCTCAATGATATATTCGGTCAGCTTGCTGGTATATGCAATCGCACCGGTCAGCATATTCGACACCGCATCCTCGGCGGGGCGAATGATACCGCACACTTCGATCGGAATCGCATTGTCATACAGGAACTTCAGACCCGCATCCGAATCACGCAGATCGTTGTACAGGCCGGTCGTTTCGTCCTTCTTATAGCAATCTGCGTTCAGGATCATACGAAATTCGGTCTTGCAGATCTCTTCGTAGCTCCACTTCACCTGCTTCTTCTCAACGGTCGTGTTGTTGATCGCTGCATCCATGATGTCATCGATCTCCTGCTCCGAGATCAGACCCAGCGCATACAGCGCCATATCACCGATCTCGTTGTTCTCATCGAGAACCAGCATGACCTGATTATATTCCTCCGGCCAGTGTCCGTAGATCAGATCGTACTGCTTCTCTAACAGATCCGTCTTGATCTCGCCGTTCATGCCGGGCACCATCTCCTGCCAGATGTTCATACGGTTGTTCGCGCCCATGCCGTAGGTGGCGTTCGTGGAGGTGAACATGGACGGGGAAATGAGGTTTCCGCCGTTTCCTTCGCTGTCTCCGGTCATGTTGCCGATCATCTTACTCATGGACTTCATGAAAATGCGGCTCATGAGTTCCTGAACGTCGGAGTGGATAATGGTTCCGTCGACGTTCTTCGTATAGATCAACGGGTTCAGATTGTATGTATACTGCACCGCGCTGAGTGCGTCGTGCAGACCGCTCTTGCTTTCCGGATCATTGCGTTCTTTTTCCAGGTATGCCTTAAACGAACGAAGGTCATTCGTCTTATCCTGAAGCGTACTCATGGTATTGACCAGATCGTACATGGCCGGCTTCTGGTATACCGCATCATGATCGTGATCGCGGTTTCCCTTTACCAGGTTGATATACGTCTCAAGCAGGCTTCCGAAATCGACATTCTGTGCCTGCAAGGTCAGCGGATAACTGGACAATGTGTCTTCCTGCACGTCATCGATGTAAGTCGTCATACCATGCGATACCGAGAAGATCAGGGCGATACCGATGATACCGATGCTGCCTGCGAACGAGGTGAGGATGGTTCTGCCCTTCTTCGTAAACAGGTTCTTTAAGGACAGCCCGAAGGATGTCATAAAGGACATGGACGGCTTCTTGGTCTTACCCTGTACCGCCTTTTTCTCGGAATCCTCTTTACGCAGGGTCTCGATCTCTTCGTCCGTTAACGGCTTGGAGTCGCCGGTGATCTCACCGTCGAGCATTTTTATGATACGCGTGGAATATTTCTCCGCGATATCGGGGTTATGCGTTACCATGATGATCAGGCGATCCTTCGAGATCTCTTTCAGGATATCCATGACCTGTAAGCTGGTCTCGGTATCGAGCGCACCCGTCGGCTCATCCGCCAGGATGATATCGGGATCATTGACCAGCGCACGCGCGATCGCCACACGCTGCATCTGGCCGCCGCTCATCTCACTCGGGAGTTTCTTTAACTGCGTCCCCAGGCCCACGGACTCCAGCGCTTTCTTCGCACGCTCGCGGCGCTCGGCCTTCGATACACCGGACAGAGTCAGTGCCAGTTCAACATTCTGCAGCACCGTCTGGTGCGGGATCAGGTTGTAACTCTGGAACACAAAACCGATGGAATGGTTGCGGTAGCTGTCCCAATCACGATCCTTGAAATCCTTCGTTGACGTGCCGCCGATAATGAGGTCACCCTTCGTGTACTGGTCCAGGCCGCCGATGATGTTCAGCATCGTCGTCTTACCGCAGCCGGAGGGGCCCAAAATGGATACGAAGTCCGCATTACGGAAATTCAGGCTGATACCCTTCAGAGCATGAACCGTTCCGTCGCCGGCAGGATAATCCTTTACGATATTCTTCAGTTCTAACATTTACTCATCCTCTTTCACATTTCTTTCGCAGAAAAACAGGTCAATGGCTCATTTGATCGATATTATCAAAGATGATATCAAAGAAATGTTCCAGTTGATCTTTTTCTTTTTCGGAAAGCCCCTGCTTAGCCCGGTCAATGAACTCACTCTGAAGTTTCAAAACGCGTCCCGTCAGCGTTTCGGCCTTATCGGTAAGCATCAGACGGACCTTTCTGCGATCGCCAGGGACCGCTTCGCGAACGAGATATCCCATGTCGACCAATTCATCCACGGACATCGAAACCAAACCGGGTTTTAACCAAAGGCACTTACAGATATCACGGGCTGTGCTGTGTTCCGGGTTCTCCGAAAGAAACAAAAGCATGTCCAACTGATGAACTTTTAAATGCGTTTCCTCACACAAAGGAATCATAGCCACATTGTATGCGGAAGCCAGATTGTTCACAAAGATCGCGCCTCTGCGACGATACTTAATAATATCAGCCATGGGAATACCTCCTTTCTTGAATAGTTCAAAATTGAACCATTTGCTATATTAGCACCGCAAAGCGCCCGTGTCAATTACGAAATTCTTAAGTTTTTCTGAAATTTCAAAAGATATCCTATCAAAAAAGGCTCCGGCAGTTTCCTGCCGGAGCGGATGGAGATGTGACAAAAAGAACCGTCCCTGTTGTCAATGAAAGGAACCGTCCCCATTGTCACACAACC
>ONPC01000244.1 GCA_900319565.1 uncultured Eubacteriales bacterium
GTTCTTCGTTCCATGTGGGAACGCGGCTGGTCCTTCATCAAAAAGGCCGGCACCATCATCCTCCTGTCTACGATCTTCGTATGGTTCACCAGCCGTTTCGGCTTCACGGACGACGGCTTCCGTATGCTGGAGGAGGAAGAACTGGAACTTTCGATCTTAGCTAAGATCGGTTCTGCCATCGCATGGATCTTCGCGCCTCTCGGATGGGGCAACTGGCAGGCGACGGTCGCTTCGTTCACCGGTCTGGTCGCAAAGGAAAACATCGTCGGCACCATGGGCATCCTGTACGGCGGCGGCGAGCTTTCGACCTGGCAGGCTCTGGCAGCTGCATTTACCGGCGTGGCAGGTTTCTCCTTCCTGGTATTCAACTTGCTCTGCGCGCCTTGCTTTGCAGCCATCGGCGCCATCAAGCGTGAAATGAACAATCGGAAGTGGACCTGGTTTGCGATCGCATACCAGTGTGGCTTCGCCTACGTGATCGCCCTGATGGTCAACCAGTTCGGCGGCATGTTTACGGGCAATGTGAACGTGATCGGCCTGATCTTTGCATTTGCCGCACTCGCCGGCATCGTTTACATGCTGTTCTTCCGGAAGTATAAAGAGGCAGAGAAACTGACCGTAAAATAACGGGAAAGGAGAGAACATATGATCGAATGGCTGGCCGCTAACTTTGGGACGATCCTGGTCGCCCTTATACTTCTGCTCCTGGTCGCCGGGATCATAGCATCTCTGATCCGGGATAAAAAACGCGGAATATCTTCCTGCGGCGGAAACTGCGCACATTGCAAGATGTGCGCAGCCTGCCGGCGGGGGAAGGCTCCGCAGCCGCAAAGGTCTCAAAAAAAGACCGTAAAGGACGAGTGACAGATGTTAAATAAACAAACGAAGGAAGACTATCTGAAGAGCGTCCTGATCCTGCATCAAAAAAACGGGCAGGCCCGGGCGGTGGACGTTGCGAAAGAACTCGGGGTGACCAAACCCAGTGTCAGCGCCGCCATGAAGAGCCTGTGTGAGATGAAACTCGTCTTCAAGGATGAAAAGGGCGGGATCCGCCTGACGAAAGCCGGTAAGAAACTGGCAGAGCAGGTGGTCAACAAACACACGCTTATAAAGAATATCCTGATCCGTATCGGGGTTTCTGAAAAAACGGCCGACGAAGAGGCGTGCCAGATCGAGCACGTGATCGGCGAAGAGACCTATCGGTGTTTGGAAGAGGTGTATGAACGGGGAGAGACGCCCATCGGAGCGGAAAAACAAATGAATGATCCGGAAAGGATCGGAACGTAAAAGGAGAAGTCGACCATGATGAAATTGGTATTGGTAAGACACGGGGAAAGCGAGTGGAACAAAGAAAACCGTTTCACCGGATGGACCGATGTCGAGTTGAGTGAAAAAGGAGTCGAGGAGGCTAAAGCCGCCGGAAAAACCCTGTTGGAGGCAGGCTATGATTTTGATGTCTGCTATACTTCGTATCTGAAGAGGGCGATCCACACGCTGAACACCATTTTGGATACGATGGACCGTGCATGGCTGCCCGTGTATAAATCCTGGAAACTGAATGAGCGCCACTACGGCGGCTTGCAGGGACTGAATAAATCGGAGACTGCGGAAAAATACGGTGAGGATCAGGTGAAGATCTGGCGTCGTTCGTTTGACGTCAAGCCGCCGGCTTTGGACCGCAACGATCCGGGTTCGGCCATCCATCAGGCGATGTACCGGGACGTGGATCCTGCGCTTCTGCCGGATAATGAGAGCCTGGAGACGACCATTGAACGCGTGGTTCCTTACTTTGAGGAAGTGATCAAAAAGGATATGCTGGCCGGAAAGCGCGTCATCATCGCTGCGCACGGCAATTCCCTGCGCGCGCTGGTGAAATATTTCGACCAAATGGACAGTGAGACCATCGTCGGGGTCAACATTCCGACCGCGACCCCGTTAGTCTATGAGTTTGACGATGATTTCACAGTCATCCGCTCGTATTATCTGGGCGACGCGGATGCACTCGCCCGGAAGATGGAAGCCGTGGCAAATCAGGGAAAGAAAAATAAACAGAAACATCCATGAGCAAAAGGGGCCTCTTCGGAGGCCTTTTTTGATCGTTTTTTTTCGGAAAATGTGGTATGATAAACGGGTATGCCGCAGGAAGCAAAGACGAATGAAAAGGTCTGCTGCGTTTTAGTGTTGAAAAGCACGAAAAGAGCATATATAATAGTATCATGGGTTTTGTGCCCGCGATCAAAGGAAAGGAATTCCACGACTATGTATGATAAAAGAATCCGTCCGGATGAGCGCCCCGTTTTCCCGAAACGCTGCGTGATCACCGGAGGTATGCCTTACGGCAATAAAGAGCTTCATTTCGGACACGTCGGCGGCATGTATGTGCACGCCGATGTATTTGCGCGTTTTATGCGCGACCGGATCGGTAAGGAAAACGTGATCTTCGTCTCCGGAACCGACTGCTACGGATCGCCCGCGATGGAGAGCTACCGCAAACTGAAGGAAGCAGGTTACGATAAGAGCATCGAGGACTATGTTCGCTCGAACCACGAGAAGCAGAAGGAGACCCTCGGTAAGTATAAGATCAGCCTGGATTTCTTCGGAGCGTCCGCACTGGATGAAGGCGGAAAGTTCCATAAGAAAACTTCCGCAGAGGTGTTCAACCGTCTCTACGAGAAAGGCTACTTGGAAAAACTGTCGGCACCGCAGTTCTTCGATGAACAGCTCGGCGTATTCCTGAACGGCCGCCAGGTCGTAGGACGCTGCCCGATCGAGGGCTGCACCAGCGAGAGAGGCTACGCGGACGAATGTTCCCTGGGGCATCAGTACATGCCGAGCGAGCTTATTGATCCCGTCAGTGTTCTGTCCGGTAAAAAGCCTACCCTGGTCAATGTCTCCAACTGGTATTACAAACTGGAGGACGACATCGACTATCTGAAGGGCTGCATCAACGATCTGCGCGCAAATTCCAACCGCCGTAAGTTTGAACTGCAGATCATCGACGAATTCCTGAATAAACCTGCCGTTCACATTCCGAAGAAGTTCTTGGAGGGACTGGATGCGGAAGCGCTTCTGGCGCAGTTCCCCGCGCACGAGCGGATCGACGAAGAGAAGCGGAAGTCCATCCTCTGTGTATTTGCCTCCCTGGACGACAGAGACCGTGCCAGAAAGGTGCTGGAGGACGCAGGCGTGCATTATACGGCCGGTAAGACCCTGGTTCCCTTCCGCCTCTCGGGCAATGTCGAATGGGGCGTTCCGGTTCCCGAAGTCGAGGGCGAAAAGGACCTGACATTCTGGGTATGGCCGGAGTCGCTGTGGGCGCCGATCTCATTTACCAGAGCGTATCTGGCTTCGAAGGGCGCCGGTGAGGACGAATGGCAGAAATGGTGGAACGACGATGAAGCCATGGTCTACCAGTTCATCGGCGAAGACAACATCTATTTCTATTCCATCGCGGAAATGGGCATGTTCCATGCGTTGGGGAACTTAAAACCGCCGCATATCATCCCGAACCGCCACATCCTGTTCATGGATACGAAGGCCAGCAGCAGCTCGGAGATCAAGCCTCCCATGGCTGCCGAACTGCTCACACACTATTCGGTGGATCAGCTGCGCATGCATTTCATCAGTCTGGGACTGTCAAATAAGAGTACCGGCTTCAAACCGCAGGTTTACCTGCCGGAGGATCAGAGAGAGAGTCCCGACCCCGTCATCAAGGAAGGCAACCTGTTGACGAATGTCTACAACCGTCTGATCCGTTCGTGCTTTTACTCCACGCAGGCTTCGTTAGACGGCGTTCTGCCCGAAGGCGAGGTATCTGAAAAGATCTATCGTCTCGCCGAGAAGAATGTGCTGGAATATGAACGCCATATGTACAACCATGATTTCCACCGTGTTTCCTATACACTGGATGAATATATCCGCGAGGTCAATAAAAACTGGGCGGCAGTCAGCCGTGAGGCCGAAAAGAACGACGATATCGAGTTGAAGCGTCAACTTCTCGTAGACACCTGGTTCTCCTGCAAGGTCATGGCGCTTCTGTTCCATCCGATCGCACCGGACGGCTGCGAGATGTTCCGGGACTACATGAACCTGGACGAAAGCCTTTGGAATTGGGAACATATCCTGGATCCGCTGACCGCGTATATACCGGATCTTAAGGCGCATAAGCTGAAGTTCCTGGAACCGAGAGTTGATTTCTTTAAGAAGCCCGAGTGGCAGTTTGAAAAAGAGTGATAGGTCAGAAGGGCGGAAAGAGGAGGAATCGGGATTAAGGATTTCGTAAGATTTTAGTAAGACTCTGTTCAAGACTTGTACACAATCCTGTGGTATAACTTAATCAAGGTTTTCGAAGGAACCGTTGCAACCAGGATCGCAGCGGGGAGCGAAAACAAAATATTAAAGCGGGATATCCCGCATTACCCTACATTACCTAACAGGAGGACACTACGATGAAGAAATTAGTTTTACTTGCAGCCGTTGCTGCAGCAGCATATGCAGTTACCAATAAGGATAAGATCGCAAAGCTGAAAGAGAAGGCTTGCGGATGCAACGGTGAGTGCAACTGCGACGCAGCAGATGAAGATGCAGACGAGGAGTAATGAATAACCCTTCGTTACTCGATTCATAATAACCCCCATTTTATTGCCCGAATGCTTCTACACCGGGGTGTTCGGACAGCCCGATCTGCGAAAGCAGATCACCACTTTCTAACCTTTCATACAGAAACCGCGATGAAACCTACGTTCGTCGCGGTTTTTGTATTAGTAAAGAGCAAAAAGCCGTGATGTAAGTTCGCTTGATTTCAAAAAATAAATCTCTGCCAATGTGTTGACACTGAAAAAATAAAGTGTTATAATTTATTTGTAAGATGAAAGATCCAAGCGACAAGGATCGAATGATGCGTGAACGGAATAGGACTCGGGACAGCCGGGAAAGCGGAGGCGTGGCATGATATTAACAGCAGAGAATTTGACGAAAGAATACGGGAGGAAGAGGGCATTGGATACATTTTCCTATACATTCCATGAGGGAATCTACGGTCTGTTGGGACCGAACGGCGCCGGAAAATCAACACTGATGGGCATCCTGACGACCGGACTTAAGGCGACCTCCGGAAAGGTGCTTTGGGACGGAACGGATATCACCTCGATGGGGAAGAAGTACCGCGGCCTGGTCGGCTTCATGCCGCAGCAGCAGCGGATATATGAGGATTTCACGTTGCTAAGGTTTTTGTACTACGTCGCTGCTTTGAAAGGCAAAAAGAAGCAGGAAGTGAAGGACGAGATCGACGATATCATCCACAGCGTGAACCTGTGGGATGTCCGCAATGACTGCATCGGCACGTTTTCGGGAGGTATGAAGCAGCGGACGTTGCTGGCGCAGGGACTGGTCGGCAATCCTTCGATCCTGATCATGGACGAACCGACGGTCGGACTGGACCCGAAGGAACGCGTGCATTTTCGTGAACTGGTCAGCCGCGTAGCCGGCGAAAAGATCGTCATCATCGCGACACATATCGTAAGCGACTTAGAAAAACTGGCCTCGGAGATCATCTTTTTGAACCACGGAAAGATCGTAGAGAGCGGTACATTGGACACGCTGTATGAAAAGTACGGCGGACAGAAAGAGACTTCGGTAGAGGAGATCTACATGAGCCTCGGAATGGAGAGTAAATAATGTTCCTGCATGAGTGGTATAAATTATGGCATAACAGGAAGCTCCTGGGCTTTCTGATCGCCCTCCTTCTGGTGAATGCCCTGTATTTCTGGTACCACGCCGAACGTGATATCGCGCCTGCGCACGCCTACCGTGCATTGACCGCGGATCTGCGCGGCCTGGGCGATGCAGAAGCAGCGGATGCGGTGGCACAGATGCAACAGGAGGCTTCGGCGATCTTCTATATGGAACCGGGCAATGCTGTCTGGACGGATCCGAAGTATACTTCCTCACTCTTCACGGAAAGAGAGTTGCTCGCGGTGAAGGGAGCAGAGTACCGCGACGTACTCGATTACCCCAAATTTGTGAAGAAGGCGGCCCAAACGGCGGATGAGTATCGTATGATACTGGCGGTTCTCGGCGGATCCAGCGACAAAATGAAAGACGTGGAGAAAACGAGTAAGGAATACGAGCGGTTGCTGGGTCTTACGATTCGTCAAACACATACGAAGGGCATCGCGGAAGCGCTGTCCCTGCCCAGTTTGATCTTTTTGGAGCTGTTACTTGCGGTTCTGCTGACTTCGCTCATGTTTACGAAGGAAAAAGAGCAGGGCCTCCTTAGGTTGTATTCTTCCATGAAGTCCGGGCGCGGACGGATGTTCCTGACCCGTGTGGGTGCTATCTCCGTGGGATGCGCGGTATGTAATTTGCTGTTTCTGTTTACGACGCTCCTGACGGGGTGTCTGCTCTACGGAAGGCCGATCGGTTCGTTCCTGACGGAGCCGGTGCAGTCCCTGATCGGATATAAACAGACGGTCATGCAGATCAATATCGGGACATTTCTCCTGTTGGTATTTGTGTGGTCCTGCATCGTATCGACGGCAGTCGTGCTGCTTACGTCGGTAGTCAGTTCGCTGGTCTCTTCGGCATTAAAGGTCTACGTGATCCTCTTTTCCCTGATCGGTGTCGAAGGTATTCTGTACATGAAGATCGATGACCTGAGCTACCTGGCTGGCTTTAAGCGCATCAACCTCGTTTCGTTTGCCGATCCCGGATACACAATCGCACGTTACCACAACGAGATCATATTCGGAAATCCGATCAGTTACCCGATCGTCGCTTTGGTACTGCTGGCGCTGCTTATCCTGGTCTGCGCTGCGGTCGGCTGCTTCCTGTCGAATAAAGGTTTCGGTGTTATTCCGAGACGGGGCAGAGGCCTGCGTTACCTGCGGCTGGGAAACCGGTCGGAGGACCATGCATTTGGAAAGCATACCAAACTCGGACTGCATGAGAGCGTGAAGTTCTTCCGCTTCGAGAAGATCGGTTACATCCTTCTGTTCTTCGCGGTGTTCCTGCTGGCGACGACAAAACCGTATAAGAAGTACGACTCTTCGGTCGAGGAAATGTTCTATCAATCCTACCTGTATCGTGTGGAACAGGTCGGACCGGAGCAGTACGGAGATATCATCGTGCAATTCCGGGAGGAGATGGAGCGGGAACAGATGATGACGGCAGACCCTTCGTCACTCCAGTATAAACAGACTGCGCTGAACCGGATCACGGAGTATCTCACATATCTGCAGTCGAAGGAAGGCTCGCAGGCACTTGATGCCCGCGGGTATGAAAAACTGTATAAGGACCGCAGCCAAAACGTGATCCTCGGAATTTGCGCGGTGTTGGCGGCGATTTTGTGCGGCGCGGCGGTTATGGCGGTCGAATATCGCACCGGCATGATTGGGCAGATCTGCATTTCCCCGAAACGAGGGAAGGTATTGCTGTGCAAAGCCCTCATCCTGCTGGGCACGGTCACCCTGTTTTACGGAATGATCTATGGAAGATATCTCTATCAGGTGCTGAAGGGCTATGGTACCTATGGCATAGGGTTTACGGCGAACAGCTTACCGGACTGGAAGAACCTGCCAGCGGCGTTTACGATGGCCGGAGGGATCGCCCTCGTTTGGCTCAAGCGTTATGTCGGCATGCTTTTAGTTGCCGGAGTGACGGTTTTTGCGACGAGCAGGATCAAAAGCTTCCTGATGACGGCGATCGTGTGCCTCGTGATCATCGCGGTACCGCTCCTGCTGTGCCTGTGGGAGTCCGGCATTCTGTCATACATAATGTTTAACTATTTCTTCGTGATGTAAAGGCCGAAGTGGGATAGTATAACCGTATACTCGTATATGGAGGAAAGGATGCTATGGTTTTTTTGACAAACTTAAGGATGCAATGAAACAAGCTATGGAAAATGCGCGCCGTCTGAACTCCATGTCAGAAGAGGCTTCGGAAGAAAACCTGTTGACAAACCCAAACAGTTGTATTAAGATGTGCTTAATTTGAATGATGTATGGCAAAGGCGCCACGGAGGATATCCGTGGCGCTTTTTTTGTACACA
>ONPC01000242.1 GCA_900319565.1 uncultured Eubacteriales bacterium
GATCTTAGATTTCTGCCCGGTGGACCCCATTTTGGGCATGAAAGATCCCTATCACTATCGCAATAAGGTCAATGCAACGTTTGCCTACACGAGGGACCGAAAGATCGTATCAGGCATTTACCAGGAGGGCACGCACCGCGTGGTCCCCGTAGAGTCGTGCCTGATCGAAGATGAAACGGCGGATGCCGTGATCCGTACCATCCGCGACATGCTTCCCTCATTTCGGATCAAAACCTATGACGAGGACACCGGCTATGGCTTGCTGCGCCACGTTCAGGTCCGCGTGGGAAAAAAGAGCGGCCAGATCATGGTGGTCCTGGTTTTGGCATCGCCCATCCTGCCTTCGAAAAACAACTTCGTAAAAGCCCTTTTAAAGGCACATCCGCAGATCACCACTATAATTCTCAATGTCAATGATAAAAAGACCACCATGGTCTTAGGAGAGCGAAATATCACGCTTTACGGGCCGGGGTACATCGAAGATCAACTGGGCGACCTCACATTTCGCATTTCCCCGGGATCCTTCTATCAGGTGAACTCTGCCCAGACGGAGCGCCTGTATGCAACGGCGATCGAATTTGCCGGCCTGACCGGTAAGGAAATTGTTATGGACGCCTACTGCGGTATCGGTACCATCGGTCTGTTTGCCGCTTCCAAGGCCGCGCGTGTGATCGGCGTGGAGCTGAATGCGGCGGCTGTCGCTGATGCCCGGATCAACGCAAAACGTAACAAGATCCAGAATGCCGATTTTTTTGCGGGCGATGCCGGTGACTTTTGCCGAAAAATGATCGGCACCGTATCCGTTCCCGATGTCGTTTTTATGGATCCGCCCCGCAGCGGAAGCACCGAGGCCTTCATGAAGAGCGTTATCAGCATGGAACCGAAGAGCATCGTGTACATTTCCTGCAATCCCGAAACATTGGCTCGTGACCTGGAATATATGACGAAGCGAGGAAAGTATAAGGTCGTTCGTTGTAAACCCGTGGACATGTTTCCGGCAACAGAGCACGTGGAATGTGTTTCATTTTTACAACGAATGAGCAACACCCGGGAGAGAACGATCACGCGTGAGCCGGATGAAGGGCGATCTTAGGATCAAGAACAGAACGGAGGTGAATGCAGATGCCACGGAATGATCATGAAAAATGGCAGATGGGAGATTCTGATAAAACTATGACGGCTGTCAAAGCTTTTTTCGTGGATTTTTACGGAACGATCGTGCATGAGGATGGAGAAGTGATCAAAAAGATCACGGATATTATATGTAAAACCGGATCTGTGATAGATCTTTCAGAAGTAGATGCCTACTGGTGGAAGGATTTTCAGACCATGTTTATGAATTCCTTTGGTGAAACCTTTGAAACGCAGAGAGCTCTGGAGGAAAAATCATTAGTACATACATTGGAGCGTTTCGGCTCGGATGCCGATGCAAAGGAACTGAGCAATATGATGTTCGCTCACTGGATCCAACCGCCGATCTTTGAAGACTCGAAGGAGTTTTTCGAAAAGAGTCCGCTGCCGGTGTACATCGTTTCCAACATTGATACAGCGGATATTATGCAGGCGATCGCCTATCATGATCTGCATCCGGCTGGAGTGTTTACCTCCGAGGATGCAAAGAGTTATAAACCGCGGGAAGAACTGTTTAAACTGGCACTGAAGTCCACCGGTTTATCACCGGATGAAGTGATCCATATCGGTGATTCCGTCAGCAGTGATGTAAAAGGAGCGAAAAAAGTCGGCATCCGCGCGTTGTGGCTGAACCGTTTTGGAAAGAGTATACCTGAAGGAGTGGAGAGCATCTCTGGGCTGTTAGAGACATTTGACAGGTATAGCAACAGGAAATAGGGAGTAAAAATATTTACAGTAAACTTATATTACACAGGAATAAACGGGAACGCCAGGAAGTTTGCCGAAGACAGTCCTTTTGATCGACTCATGGGAAAACCAGGAGGCGATCGTCATACATCATGCATCCGATATGATGCAAAAGATCGCAAAGCTGCGCGAAAAGTATGATCTTCTCATAATTGGTGCTGTAATAGTTCTATGACTAAGGAGTCATAAATGGGAAAGGGTAACAGCTTTGGACGAAAGAATACTTCAAAGCAATGGCAGAAGACCCGATTTCCGGGTGATATCGATACGCAAGAGAAATGTGAGGAAATAAATGGAACTCAAGAAACTTAGTGAACATATATGGTATATGCCTTTCGAGGAGAAACGCGACCGTCCGAACCTCGGTTATGTAAAAGGTGATAAAATGAGTCTGGCGGTTGATGCTGGTCACTCGGAAGCACATATCCGGGAGTTTTACGATCTCCTCCAAAAGGAAGGTCTGCCGCTGCCTTTCCTTACGGTCCTTACGCATTGGCATTGGGATCACACGTTTGCGATGCATGCCGTAAATGGCTTTACCTTGGCTAATCAAACAACAAACGATTATCTTCTGGAATGCATTAAAAAGATAGAGGCAAACGGTCCGGATGTATTCCTGAACATGCATGACAGCATCCGAAAAGAATATTCCGGCGGTAAAGAAATGATCGTCGTTCCTGCAGATATCATTTACGAGGGGGATATTACGATCGATCTCGGCGGATGCACTGTCAAACTTCTGCAGACACAAGCTCCCCACACAGACGATTCGACGCTGGTTTATGTGTGTGAAGATAAGACACTCTTTGTCGGGGACTCTACCTGCCCGGAATTTCCCAATGGTGCCAAGGACAAGAATCTGGCGGAAAGATTGGCTGACAAGATCCGCTCGACAGGCGCTGTCACTTGCGTTGAGGGACATTGGCAGCCTGTTGAGACCGAAGATACCCTGAATGATCTTCTGAGCTGATGATACCGCGGACAAAACAGAACATAAAATGACAAGATATCTGTTACAGCTTCGTGTAGAATAAAGGCATCAAAGGAAAGGAGTGTTACAGATGGAGTGGCTTACCAGCATTCGGAAAGCGATTGAATATGTGGAAGAGCATCTGGAAGAAAACATCAGTGCGCAGGATGTTGCAAATCAGGTCTTTATGTCATCATTCTTTTTTCAGAAGGGCTTCTCGCTGATGACCGGTTACGGACTGGGGGAATATATCAGGAACCGCAGGCTGTACAAGGCGGCATTGGACCTTCAGAAAAAAGATGAAAAAATAATCGATATTGCGTTCCGTTACTGCTATGAAACGCCTGAAAGCTTTACAAAAGCCTTTTCACGCTTTCATGGCGTAAGCCCTTCACAGGTGCGGGAAGGCGCACCGATCAAAGCATTTCTTCCTCTGAAAATTGAAATTTCTATTCACGGAGGTAATGAGATGGATTACAAGATTAAAACTATGGCCGGCTTTAAGGTGATCGGGTTTGCAAGAGTATTTGACGGAGAAACCTCGTATGTTGAGATTCCAAAGTTTTGGGATGAGATCAGAGAAAAATATGCGTGCAATGTCTGGATGGGAAATGCACCGACAAATGCGATCGAAAAAGCAATCGTAGATAACAACATCGGTGAATACGGTGTTTGCGTGGATGATATCGGTGACGGGAAGTTCAATTATATCGTTGCAGGTATCTATAATGGCGGCGAAGTTCCGGAAGGTATGACCGTTTATGAGCTTCCGGATTATGACTGGGCCATCTTTGATTGCTATGGTCCATGTCCCAAAGCACTTCAGGATGTAAATACAAAAATCTGGAAAGAATGGTTGCCGGGTAACCCTGACTTTGAGTTTCCGGGTCGTGTGAACATCGAGTGGTACGGAGACGAGGATCCGAATTCTCTGGATTATCACAGTGCAATCTGGATTCCCGTAAAGAGAAAGTGACCCACAGGGACGGGGGTGGCAGTTCATGGAACCGGCAGCCCCGTCCTAAGAAACAGGTGGAGGAAAGAAAATGTCGCCTTCGGATTGCTTCAAAGGTAAGGGAGAAGACAGTGATGGTTATCAGCAAGACAAAATATGAAGCTTCGGAAGCAGAGATCAGAGAACTGTTTTCTTCTCACAAAATGGGGAACGTGGTTGATATAGCGGCCCTCGGAAACGGGGAATTTAACGCGGCATACAAAGTCACATGCGATGACGGCGTCTCCTACGCACTAAAGATAGCGCCGCCGGCAGGCGCTAAGGTTCTGAGCTACGAAAAGAACATGATGGAAGCAGAGGTTTTCTGGTATTCGCAGATGC
>ONPC01000241.1 GCA_900319565.1 uncultured Eubacteriales bacterium
CATCTCGCACTACGTGCTCGATGACGGCGGTCGCCAAATACCCCCTAATGCAAGCAAGCTTGCAATGCGGTGCTTGGCTCGTCGCATACACAAAAAGCAGGAGATGCCTCCTGCTTTCGAGAGTGCAGTTGACGGGACTTGAACCCGTACCCAAGTACATGGACATGAACCTGAATCATGCGCGTATGCCAATTCCGCCACAACTGCATTTGATTTAAAAAACAAGTGCGGGAAAAGGGACTTGAACCCTCACGATAATACTATCACTAGATCCTTAGTCTAGCCTGTCTGCCAATTCCAGCATCCCCGCACGTATTTTGTTCGTTGCGCGAACATATCGAACGCGTCAACGAAATGCATTATAGCACATGGTCAGTCGGAATGCAAGCACTTTTTTTATTTTTTTTACCCCTTTGACGGCGAGGGCTCAGCGACATAATTCTTTACGTTTGAACAGAGTTGTGGTATGATATAAGTTGAGTGCAGATGCCCTGACAGGAGGAAATGTTTCTGTGCATAATTACGATCATGGGAGAGTTGCCGTTGAGCGAATATAAGAGAACTGCCAAATGCAAACCGATCCTGCGGATCCTTTATTTGCAGGCCTTATTGGTATGCATTTTCCTGGGACTCTTTTCGTGTAAAAAAGCGGATCCCACAGATCCGTCGAGCGTTTCTTCGGGCACTGCGGATGTTGTGGCAGGGTCTGATAGTTCTTCGGATGCAGCAAAGCAGACGTTGCCGGAGACGAAAGGCTCAAACATCACACCGCCGACCACGGAGAAGCCTACGGAGCCGCCGACCACAGAGAAGCCTACGGAACCGCCGACTACGGAAAAACCTACGGAGCCGCCAACTACAGAGAAGCCTACGGAACCGCCGACTACGGAAAAACCTACGGAACCGCCGACGACAGCCGCTCCGATACAGGTCCGCCCGGAAGGCACCCTTCGTGCTTATGTGCAGAAATACAGAGAGCAGCCGCTTACTACATATGAGGCGGAACTGAAGATCCGTAAAGAAGGACTGCGTTCCATTTTATCCGGCATGCTTTCGGAGGGAGCGTTAAATACCATCCTCGGATTTCTGGATGATGACTCCGCCGGCATCTGGATGACCGGAAAGCTTCCGGATCCGTCCGTCAGCAAAAACAATCGTGTGATCAGCGGAACGGTCTCGATGCAGATCAAACGTTTCGGGCTTTCGACCAACCTCGAACTGTTCCGATGGGAGTTTCGGGGGAACCGCTTTGCTAGTCTGGATTATTCCGGACTGATGCGGCTGTTGTCGCTGGCATTTTTGGGAGATGAGAAGAGGGATACGTTCCTGAAAGAAAAATTCGGGGAGGCGATCCTCCCGTATCTGGAGAAACCATACGAGGTGAAGGCGGATCTTTTCGCCGATCCTTTTGAGAATACATTGACCGCCGCCAAAGAGATCTGGAACAGCGAGGAATACTTCCTGCTGGAGATCCTCGATAAAACGAGATATCCCGCACGCTCTTTTTCCGACGGCGAACTGACGGTCCTGCTGAATACGGATACGCTGTATCTGTTCGTTGAGAGTTTTGCAATGTGGGCCGTTGAGGAAGACATGTACCGTCTGGCAGAAAACAGAATCCGGATGGATGAAGCATTGGCCGCTGATATCGCCGTGTGGGAACAGGCCGATGAGCTCGGATTGCTTACACAGCTGTGGGGACCCTACGTGCAGACGGATGAGAAACAGGACGTTAAGAAGACCGGGCGGGCTTGGGCAGCCGCCCTTAAAGAAGCGAAGCAGGAGGTTTCATCGGATCCTGCGGCTGCGCGCGCCGCATTTACCGCATATGCCGCGCAGATGGGACTGCCGGAGTTTGAGATCGATTTTTACAGTGGGCGCATCGAGGCACGGAGCTCTTTTTCGCTCGGAAGCCTGCGTTTGATCTTACAAAGATAACCGCTTTTCGTTAAAAGTGTGCATGATAAATAAGGAGGTACAGGATGGATATCTGGAGAATACTGGGACTCGAAGGCAAGACGGAAGATAAGGACGTGATCCAGGAAGCGTATATGGAGCGGCTGATGCACGTCAATCCGGAGGACGACCCGGAAGGCTTCCAGCAGCTGCGGTCGGCGTTTGAAGAGGCAATGAAGCTCGCAGACGGCAAGGCGGAGGACAACGAAGAACATTTTGATGATTCTGAAGAAGGTCGCTTCATGCAGGAAGTGGATGCGGTCTATAAGGATTTCCAGAAGAGGATCGATCCCGAGGTCTGGAAGGAACTCATGAACCGTGATATCGTCGTTCGCCTCGATATGAAGGATAAGATCTGTGAGAGCGTTCTTTCGTATCTGATGCGGCATTATCTGCTCCCGCATGACGTCTGGGGTGTGATCGTGGATACGTTTTCCATCCGTGAAAACATCGACGAACTGTCGGAGCAGTTTGCGCGGGATTTCCTGGAATACGCGGTCAATAATGCCACTTACGATGACATGTTGGACTACAAGAGGTTTGAAGAGGTCGGCGACTATCCGTACGACCATTACATTGATCTGGTGCTGTCGATCCACAGGGCTTTAAACAGTCCGGATTTTGAGACCCTGCAGCCTCGCTTTGATGAACTGTTTTCGCTGGGACTCACACATCCGTTCGGCTTGATCGAACATGTGCGATTCCTGGCCATGAAAA
>ONPC01000240.1 GCA_900319565.1 uncultured Eubacteriales bacterium
TGGCAGAAAGCCATAACCTCGCGGTCCGACTTACCCTTGGGATCGAAATCGGAACCACCCTTACCACCGCCGATGGGCAGGCCGGTCAGGGAATTCTTGAAGATCTGCTCGAAACCGAGGAACTTGATGATACCGAGGTTTACCGAAGGGTGCAGACGAAGGCCGCCCTTGTACGGTCCGATCGCGGAGTTGAACTGAACGCGGTATGCGTTGTTCACCTGAACCTGGCCCTTATCATCTACCCACGGAACGCGGAACAGAAGCTGACGCTCAGGAGTTGTAATGCGCTCCAGCAGAGCGTCTCTCTTGAACTCTTCTTCATTGGCCTCGATAACTACGCGGAGAGACTCGAGAACTTCCTTAACTGCCTGATGGAACTCGGGCTGAGCGGGGTTCTGGTCTACCACTCTCTGATACACTTCATCAACATATGACATAAATGTGTCCTCCTTAATAAAATAAGCTTAAGCTTAGTGTTTCTGTAGCCTAACTAAAAAACATTGTAAAATACGCCTTCGGTTTTTGCAAGCAAAAATCCCCGGGAAATGCTCATTTTTTTCACCTTTTCATAAGTTCTATTATTCATACTTAAGAAACCTATAAGCGGAAGTGATAATGTGACAGCGGGGCGTTCGCCATATGTCCGATAACGCTCGTTTACGGCGTTTTCCGGCCGCATGGCTCACTGCTTACAACAGTATCCCGTTCTTTTTGCAGAGTTCTTTTGCGCTTTCTACGGAATCCACGCCGGTCTTGTTTTTGATCGGGGCAAATTCGTGCTCGCGAACCACTTCAAACGGCAGGCAGGAGTCCATCAGATGGATCATGTCCAGCACGAGCGTCTCGTATTTGTAACCGTTCGGGCTCTTCGGATCCACGTGCTCTCCGTTTGCGTCAATGTGCGGAATCTTCTTCTCCACGATGTGCAACGGCATGTTCTTATTCATGATCTCGCGCAGTTTATCCTCGCGGAACAGATAGTTCAGGATAACACCGAAGTTGTACGCGGGATCGCCGTTTTCGTCCTTCGCCTCCATCAGTTCATCCGTCAGCTCGTAGTACTCCACGATGGACGGGTGGCCGTCCTCGAGGCACATTACGCCGACCTTTTCGTCCGGCGCCGCCTTCTTCACGACCTTGGAGCCGACCACGCAGTCCTTCGCGATCGTCGCGCCCACAAACACGGGATCCGCGATGCGCTGCAGGACATTGTCCACGGCGAAAACGTTCAGCCACTCTATACCGGCCTGCTTCACGATGTCCAGCATGCCGCATCGGGCCATGGAACCGTACCAGCCGCCGTTGCCGTTCGGGCTGGTCGCGATCTTCCATTTTTCCTCCATGTAGACGTGGCCGTCGTAATCCGATGCCGGAGCCATCTCCTGAATGAAGAAATGAATGTATGCGGGATCGTAACCGAAGTAGTTCTTTTCCTTGAAGAACGCGATGGTCACATCGTTGTTTTTATCACTGGTCATGACGAAGAGGTGTACCGGCGCCTGCGCCGCGCGAACCACATCCTGCAGATTCTCGATGATACGCTGGAAGATGAAGACATCCTTCGTCTCGCCGATGTTGTACATGCCCTTCGGCGCGTCCGAACCGAGGCGCGTTCCCATGCCGCCGGCCAGCAGCACCGCGCCGACCTTTCCCGCGCGGATCGCCTCCAGGCCGATCTTCTCGAACTTCGCGCGCTCCGCCTCGATCTCAGGAAGCTGCATGGCCGCGAGCGGCGTGATCACGCCTTTCTTCGCCTGCTTATCCTTATCCTGCGCCAGCAGCAGCGGCGAGAAATCCGTCGCCTCGATCTGCTTGAGCAACTCCGCCTGCTGCGTCTCTGTAAGCTCATCGTAATACTTCAGCACGTGCTCCTGCGAGCCGTACTTCTGCAGTTTCTGCAATGCTTCCTGATAATTCATGTCTACTCCTTATTTGCTTGTTTTCCTGTTCTATGATACTGCGTGTCTCTACACCCGTTTTTCACCCTCCGACAGAGTCCCGAAATTCGTCCTGCCCCGACGTTTTACATCAGATCCTCGTTATAGATGGCCCGTCCGCCGCCGATGAATTTCGCGCGGGTACGCGCGCATACGACATGCGCGTCGCCGATGTTCTTCTGCTCCGTGCGAACCGGTACCGCTACATCCTGCAGGTGCATTCCGATCAGCGTGTCACCGATGTCAATGCCGAGCGCCGCCTTCACATGCTCTACCGCGACCGGCTCGGACAGTGTTTCGAATGCCGCCGTCGCAAACGAACCGCCTGCCTTCTTCTGCGGACGCACGTTCACGATGGGATAACCAAATTCCTTCGCAGCCTTTTTCTCAAGGATCAGTGCACGGTTCAAATGCTCACAGCACTGCGCCGCGATATACAGCCCATGCTCGGTTGCTGTTTTATATAGTGCTTCAAAGATCACGCGGCCCACCTCACCGGACGATGCGGTGCCGATCTTCTGACCGCATACCTCGCTGGAGGAACACCCCACCACCAAAAGGTCGCCTTGCGATGCTTTTGCAACCTTCAAAAGCTGCAGTAAAACCGTACGCGCCTGAAGCGCGATCTCTTCCAAATTCAGAACTTCTTCATGATCTTCCATATCTGTACCTCCCGGCCTCGGATGCGAACCATGCCGCTCCGGGCGCCAACCGGACTCTCTTTCTATATGCTTTGCAGGTTGTCTGTCCTGCCCTGAGAAATCCTTAATGATTGTATCACACTTTATAATCCCATGCAAGCACGCCTCCCTGCTCCCCCCGTTTGTCACTGGACATTTTCCGGAGAATCTGCTAAACTGATACCACGAATGGTTTCGCCGATGGATGCTGCTTACGCAGTTTCCCGGGCCGACTTAAGTTTCCGGAGGTAAGCCTATGTTTCGCATGTGGTGCAAAACAGTCAAAAACAACCATTTACAAAACGATATGACGATCGAAGATTCGTCCGGCCTGAACCGCACGCGGAAGATCTATGCAGCGCTCGAGGCAGCCTGCCGCTCCTTCGACCTGCCCGTACCCATCTGGCTGAATTCGAATATAGAAGAGTTCAAAAAAACGTCCAAGACGCGCTTTCGCGAGGACAGTTTCATAGAAAAGATCCCCTTCGACTATCTGGAGATCCAGGTCATCGAAGAAGACGCCGGGATCCTGTGACGCAGGAACCACCCGCCGGCACGCCGGTCCAAAGCAGTCGCGCTCACGGATGAATATCGCGCCTTTGTGCGCCGTCCGGTCTTGAAACTGCCGCGATCCCAGGCGCATTCGAACGAATAGAGCATATCGATCCTAGAAAAAAGGCCGGTGAAAACGATCTAACGTTTTCACCGGCCTTCTTTTTTATTTTCTTGTTTTGTTCTCTTACAATGTCCCGTCTTTTGCGGCGTCTCTTACAAACTGCACAGTTTGTCAAACTGTTCCAGTGCCTCTGCAAGAAGCTGCGAGTAATCCGTATCCGTACGTGCCCGCAAAAGCTCCGTCATCTCGCTGACCGGCCGCGTAAGAGGCGTCAGGGACAGGTTCGCAAAAACCCCTTTCAGCGCATGCGCCGTTTCAAAGGCGGCAGCCAGATCCTTTTGATCCAGTTGGGCCTCCAGCAACGACAGACGCGTATCGGAGATCACCTTTCCCACGAGCATCAGGTAGAAATCCTCCCGGCCCATGCAGCGTTCCACGGCTTCTTCCACGTCCGCCCCGTATTCTTTGAGTTTTTCGATCGTAAGCATCTTTATTCCCCTTCCCGGCCTGCGCCAAACAGTTTTTCAAATTTCTCGGGAGGGAGAGGCTTTGAGAAATAGTAGCCCTGAATAACAGGACAGCCGATCTCCTTTAAAATGTTCATCTGCTCCGCGGTCTCGACGCCTTCGGCGATGACCGGCACCTTCAGCAGGTCGGCGAGCTCAATTATGATCTCCACCAGTTTGTAGGCCTTAGGATCCGTGCAGATGTTCCGTATAAAACTCCGGTCCAGCTTCAGCGCATCGATCGGAAGATCCATGAGCATATTCAGCGAAGAGTAGCCACAGCCGAAATCATCCATTTCGATCGTAAATCCCTGATCACGCAGTGCCGCTACCGTGTCAATGATCTGCTTGGAATCGTCGGTATATGCGGATTCCGTGATCTCCAGATGCAGTTTATCGGGCGTCAGGCCGTTGTCGGAAACGATGTCACAAAGAACGGCGCCCAACTGCGGGTCAAATATATCCACACGGGATACATTGACCGATATCGGAAGATAAAAACCGTAGGTATCCTTCCAGGCTTTGATCTGAGCCGCTGCTTCCTTCCAGACATAGCGGTCCAGCTGCTGGATCAGGCCGTTGTTTTCAAACAGGGTGATAAACTCACCGGGACTCACCATGCCCAGCTCCGGATGGAACCAGCGCACCAGTGCCTCGGCGCTTTTGAGGACGGGAGTCTCCCCGGAAACATCGTATTTAGGCTGGTAATAGACCCGAAACTGCTTTTCTTCCAGCGCACGGTCCATGTCGTTAATCAGACGTTCGGACCGAAGCTCCTTGCTGTGGAGGTCCTCATTATATAAAACAAAAGCGGTGGAATAGGTATTCCGAAGCTTTCTGCAGGCCAGTCTGGCCCGGTCGAACCGATGCTCGATATCCAGTCCGCTTCCGCTGTCCATGAACGCGCCGATCCGGACCGTGATCTTATGCTCTCCCAGGAATTGATTGATCACGGAAATAAAGCCGGTCAGGCGGTCCGTCAGATCCTCGGAGTGCGGCAAATAGATGTAAAAGCAGTTGCTGTCGTTTCTGCAGGCCAGTCCGCCGGTATCGCGGACAAACTCGTGAATGCTGTTTCCGAGCTGTTCCAGAATGTGGTCGCCGTACAGCTTTCCGTACAGTTCGTTTACAATACGGAAACGGTTAATATCCAGGACCACCGCATCCATTGGCATGTTGTGGTTCTGCTGATCCAACCGCTTTCCGTACTCGAAAAAGAACTCTCTGTTAAAAAGCCCCGTGAGCGCATCCCGCTCAGTCTCGTGGATAATGATGGTATCTTCGGCCAGTTCGATCGCATGGCCTACACGAGCCTTTACCACATCGGGCATATCGTATGGTTTTGATATAAAATCCGCCGCTCCCAGCCGCAGACTCTCCACCTCCGCCTGGCTTTCGGCGGTCAGAACGACCACCGGGATCCTGCGCATCTCGGAGTCGTTTCGCATGATCTTTAATAAACTGTAGCCATCCATTTCCGGCATGTGCAGATCTAGCATGACCAGTGAGAGGGTCATGACCTCCTGCCGGATAATATTCAGCGCTTTCCTGCCGTTTTCGGCATACAGCACCGTATATGTGTCCCCAAGCATGGCCCCCAGCATCTGTCTTTCGACAAATTCATCGTCGACGATAAGGACTGTTCTGTGCAGCCCTTGTTTCCTTTCAAGAAGTTCCTTCATCCCAACCTCCCGCGTTCCGGCGTATCCCGCCGGTTAATATACACGAAATAACACACTTCAAATCCGTTTCCTTACTTATTTTATAACATAGATACCATAAAAAAGCAAGACAGAAACCATCTCTGCCTTGCTTTTGTCTACTTATTTGCGTGTTCGTCACGTCCACTTCGAATATAGATTCTCTAACTGGCTGGTGAACGCCGCCAGATCTTTATTCGCACCGTTTTTGTTTGCTTCCACGGCGACGCGGAGTTTTTCATACGCTGCCATAAGTCCGTCGTAAGCGCTGTCCTTGCGGCGGCTCTCTTTATCCTTTTTCTTCTTCTCCTTCGGCTCTGCGGTGCCCGCGATCGGGATCGGCGCCTCCAGTTTGATCCAGGAATTTGTGGCCAGATCGAACGAAGAACCGGAATACGGCGCTTCCGCCGCGCGCCCGATGCGCTCCTGAATGAGGTCCGCCAGAACCGGCATGGATTCGTCGGTACCGTGGGTCAGGAACACGCGTGCGGGTCTCGGTTTGAAATGGTCGATCCAGTTCAGCAGCCCGGTCTGATCCGCGTGGGACGACATGTCCTTCATCATCTCGATATGCGCACGGACACGGATCTCCTCGCCAAACAGTTTCACCGTCTCCTCGCCGTCCAGCAGCAACCGTCCGAGCGTACCGACCGCCTGATAGCCTGCAAAAACGACCGTGCACTCCGAGCGCCACAGGTTATGCTTCAGATGGTGACGGATGCGTCCGGCGTCGCACATGCCGGCCGCCGATATGATGATCTTCGGCTCCATGTCAAAATTGATGGTCTTTGATTCATCTGCCGTGACCGACAGATGCAGGTTCGGGAATGTGATCGGGTTAATGCCCTGCTCCACTAACGCTCGCGTCTCGTCATCGAAGCAGTCCTTCAAATTCTCATGGAACACTGCGGTCGCCTCCACCGCGAGCGGGCTGTCCACATAGACCGGGAAGCCGTCGTGCCCCTTCACCAGGCCGTCCTGTTTGATATGGCGGATCAGGTAGAGCAGTTCCTGCGTGCGTCCCACGGCAAATGCCGGCAGGACTACATTGCCCCGGCGATCCAGTGTCTCCTGGATAATGCGCGCCAGGTCGGACACATGGTCGTACACCTCACCGTGCAGGCGGTTGCCGTAGGTGGACTCCATGACCACGTAGTCCGCTTCGGAAATGTACTGCGGGTTGCGGATCAGCGGCTTTTCATCGTTGCCGATGTCGCCCGAGAACACGATCTTCTTGGAGATATCGCCCTCGGTGATGAAAACCTCGATGCTCGCCGAGCCCAGCAGGTGCCCCGCGTCGATAAAGCGCACGGAAAGTCCC
Organism: uncultured Eubacteriales bacterium; assembly: GCA_900319565.1. Classification (GTDB taxonomy): domain Bacteria; phylum Bacillota; class Clostridia; order Lachnospirales; family Lachnospiraceae; genus UBA1201. The sequence continues at coordinate 6,761 of ONPC01000240.1, forward strand.
GGCGCCAGCTCCAGCATGCGCCCGTACTGCACGCCGACGAAATGCTCCAGCGCGCCCGCGGCATCGTTCAGGTCGTAGATCGGAATGACTTCATCCTTTCCGGCGCGGCGACCCTTGCGGTTCTTCTGCTCCGCCTCGCTCTCCTGGATGTGCGCGCTGTCACGCAGCATGATGTTCGACAGATCCTTCGTCGCATCCGTGCAGATAACCTCGCCGTGAAAGCCGTACTTATAGGCATACGGTATCATGCCTGCGTGGTCAATGTGTGCGTGCGTCAGCAGGATGTAGTCGACGTCCGAATATTTCACCGGAAGCGGCGCGTTTTCGTAGATGTTCTGCCCCTGCTCCATCCCGCAGTCCACGAGGATCGTCTTGCCGCAGGCTTCCAAAAGATGCATGGAACCGGTGACCTCATGGTCGGCTCCGATAAATGTAAGTTTCATAGTATACCTTTCCCTGTTCGCCCGGTCTTTTTTCGACCGAAGCGGTATTGATCTATCTACTGCTATTATACCAAAATCACATGGAAAATGCCACTGCTACATGGCTGATAAATAACGCCGGTTTTGTCAGCTGACAAACCTTATAAAAACGCCCCTCTGCAACTGCGATGGCTGACGGTTTGAAGAAAAACGGATACAAGGAACCCCGGGCGGGTCATGGAATGACACTCCCGGGGTTTTGATATCATGCATCAGGTATTATAATCTCTTTAACAAAACTTCACGCTCAGCCTCGTAGCCCGGCTTGCCGAGAAGGGCGAACATGTTCTTCTTATAGCTCTCAACACCTGGCTGGTCGAAGGGGTTAACACCCAGAGTGTAACCACTGACGCCGCAGGCGAACTCGTACATGTAGAAAAGCTGGCCCAGGAAGAATTCATTTTCCTCCGGGATGTGGATCATCAGGTTCGGAACGTGACCGTCGGTGTGCGCCAGAACAGTACCGTTCATGGCAGACTTGTTGACGAAATCCATGTTCTTTCCTGCCAGGTAGTTCAGGCCGTCCAGATCGACCGGCTCAGCCTCGATCGTGATGTCTTCCTTCGGGGTGTCCACGCAGAGAACGGTCTCGAACATGATGCGCGCGCCGTCCTGGATGAACTGGCCCATGGAGTGCAGATCGGTGGTCAGATCCACGGAAGCCGGGAACAGACCGCGCTGATCTTTACCTTCGCTCTCGCCGAACAGCTGCTTCCACCATTCTGCCACATAGTGCAGGCTGGGCTCGTAGTTGCAGGTGATCTCGACGCTCTTACCCTTACGCAGCAGGATGTTGCGGATTGCAGCGTATAGCATCGCATCGTTCTGCTCGAACGGCAGGTTCAGGGCTGCATCGCGTCCGGATGCTGCGCCTTCCATGAGTTTCGTGATATCTGCGCCGGAAACGGCGATCGGAAGCAGGCCGACTGCTGTCAGAACAGAGAAACGTCCGCCGACATCATCCGGAACCACGAAGGTCTCGTAGCCTTCCTCAGTCGCGAGTTTCTTCAGCGCGCCGCGGCTCTTATCGGTCGTCGCGTAGATACGCTTCGCAGCGCCTTCCTTACCATAGCGCTCCTCCAGCATCTTCTTGAATACACGGAAAGCGATGGCCGGCTCGGTCGTTGTACCGGATTTGGAGATAACATTGACCGAGAAATCACGTCCTTCCACCAGTTTGCACAGATGCTTCAGGTAGGTACCGGAAATAGAATTACCCGCATAGTAGATCTCGGGCGTCTTGCGCTCACTCTTCGGCAGATTGTTGTAGAAGCTGTTGCTCAAGAACTCGATCGCAGCGCGCGCGCCGAGGTAGGAGCCGCCGATGCCGATGACGATGAGCACTTCGGAGTCGGAAGCGATCTTCGCAGCCGCCGCCTGAATGCGCGCAAACTCCTCTTTATCGTAGTTGACAGGCAGGTCGATCCAGCCCAGGAAATCGTTTCCGGCGCCGGTCTTGTTCACCAGGGTAGCCTTTGCCGCCTCAACGATGGGCTTCATGTTCTCGACCTCTTTCGCGGAGATCACGCCTGCTGTCTTTGAATAATCAAATGTAACTTTACTCATAGAAAAACCTCCTCGGGTATAATATACCTTCTCATTGAAACACACGATCCGGGTCTTTCGGATCTTCCGATTCTATTATAATTCATCCGATCGAAATTTCAATATTTCGCACGTAAAAGTGCGGAAAAAGACATCTTTCGGACGTGTTATCACATGCAGTGGGATCCGTGGGAAACACACTCCTTGCAAAAACTGCCCGATTCGAACCGTAATGTGACACAAAGCGGCGCTCAGGCCTGCGCCACGTAGGTGATGCGCAGTGAAAAATCCGCCTGGCACACTTCGGCGTCGCCCTGCAGCACGCGGTATTCGGCCGCGGCATAGGCCCCGTCCGGATCCTGCGAAAAAAACAGACTTGTCGTCTCGATCTCAAACATCAGGGTACCGACCGGTGTCTGGTACGGGCAATGTGTCACCCGCCCGGCCGCAAACTCCATCTTCGTGCGGATGGGTCCGCGCCGCGTCAGAGTGATCTTGCACTCCTCGCTCCCGTTTTCGGAAAGCAGCGTTTCCGCCTTCATCAGAGTCGTGACCTTCTCCTCTGCTCCGGGGATCTTCTCTTCAAACGAGGCATAGTAACCGCCTTCCGTATCTGCGCAGGTCGCATCGCCGGAATACTCGGTCACTTCCTCGGCTCCCTCTACACGGGTGGCGATTCGAAAATCGATCACCGCCGATCGCTTACTCTCATACATGGGCGTTTCCTCTACTGAAACGAAAGGTTTTGGGCCACTGTCGCTTCCTGGTTCTCGATGTGCTTCCACATGGCCTTACGCGCGGCTTCTTCGTCCCGTTTTTCTAGCGCGGACACGATCACCTTATGCTCTGCGACGAGAGCGCGGCGTTTGTTGGCATCCTTGATGTATTCCAAGCGGTAGCGGTACATCTGCTCGCGGATATTATTCATGAGCTGAAGCAGTTTGTCGTTCTGCGTCGCCAGGTAGATCAGGTCGTGGAACTTTTCGTCTGCTTCGGCGATGGTGGTCGCATCATCCGTGGACAATGAAAGCTCAAAATAGGAGTTCGCACGCTTTAATTCCAGCAGTTTTTCCTCTGTAATGCGGCGGCAGGCCAGGCTCACCGCCAGATCCTCCAATGTACGACGTACCTCCAGCACGTCACGCAGGTTCTTCTCGGAGATCCGCGCCACTTCCGCGCCGCGCCGGGGGATATTGACCACGAGGCCCTCCAGTTCGAGCTTACGAATCGCTTCGCGAACCGGCGTACGACTGACGCCCAGGCGCGTGGCCAGCGCCACCTCCATCAGGCGCTCTCCGGGAGCCAGCTCTCCTTTCAGGATCAGCTGACGCAGCGTGTTAAAAACAACGTCCCGCAGCGGCAGATACTCGTTCATGTTTTGCTTGATATATTCATCCATTTTATCGTTTTGCATGTTCTGCTCCTTACTCCGGATCCCGGGGTGTTTTTTGCTGCGCGAAATCCGCCGCCGGATCGTAAAACTCCGTATAGTTGATCCGTCCGGGGATACGATGCGCCCTAAGTGTATCATAGGCTGCCTTCATCGTTTCAAAATCTTCAAACAGTCCGAAAACCGTGGGACCGCTTCCGCTCATCATGGAAGCGCATGCACCTAAGGTCAGCATGTCCTGTTTGATGTCCGCGATCACGGGGTGCATGGGGATGGTCACCTGCTCCAGGCAGTTACCCAGCAGTTTCGGAAGGTTCCCCTTTGGCTCTTCGATCTCACGGATCATGGCATCCACGTCCGGGTGCCGAAGCGGTTCCTTCAGTTCGTCCAGCTCGGTGTAGACCTTCCGCGTCGAAACCCCAAACGGCGGCGTTACCAGAAGCACATAATAGTGCGGCGCTGCCGAAAGCCGCGTCAGTTTCTCGCCGATCCCTTCAGCGAGCGCAGTACCGCGCATCAGGCAGAACGGCACGTCCGCCCCGATCTGAAGTCCTCTCTGCATCAGCATGCTCCGGGACAAGGGAATGTCATACATCCGGGATATCGCGAATAATACCGATGCTGCGTCGGCGCTTCCGCCGGCCAGCCCGGCTGCTGAAGGGATCCTCTTATTCAGATCGATCGCGATGCCGCCCGGAAGGTGATACTCCTGAAACAGGATCTCCGCCGCCCGGTATGCCAGATTCATCTGGTTCGTCGGTACGTGGCGGAAATTCGTCGTGATGCGGATCTCCGGCTCCGGTATCTTCATAAGATAGATATCATCATATAAGCGCAGCGTCTGCATGATCATGCGGACGTCATGATAGCCGTCCTCACGTGTCCCTGTGATATCCAGTGCCAGGTTGATCTTTGCTCTGGCACGCGTTCTCATTTGATTGACCATTCTAACCTCTTACTCTTTGGTTTTCGTGCTTATTTCCGATGTGGGCACGTTCTGTTAATGTATACAGTATACAGCACTTCGGGCAAAAAATCAACCGCCGCAGACCGGATTTCGTTCTGCGGCGGTTTGGTTTTTCGACCCGATGGGTTCACAAAAAACTGTGCTTATCGGTAAAAATCATCTCCGTTTTTCTTCCGGTTGATGACCTTCTGATATTCTTCGGAAAGTTTCTTCTGGAATTCGGTTGCCTTCGCGATCTTCGCGTCATCCACAACGAACTTCGGGCTCATGATATCGTTCTCCAGCGCCGTCGCTGTCTCCGTGTCGATACACAGAAGGAACTCATCGAACTTCACTGCGACCTGATGGTCAATGCAGGAACACAGTTCTTCGAGTCCGCGCCAGAATACATCGACATGGGGAACGTAATCTTCGTTCATCATGCCCCAATACTTACGCTCGTTGTTTTCCTTCATATACTCGATGGCGTCGTTGATATTCAGGAACTCTACGCGGTCCAGTTCAGCCTGCGCCATGTCGTCGTCATACTCATCGGAGAACGAAAGGACATTGCTTCCGTGCAGGTTCGACGGGAACACCGCATCCATACCGTTCTGGTTTACGCATCTCTTATACTTCTGATAAGCTCCGATCACCTGCTTATACAGGATCTGGATCTCCTTCTTCGTACAGGTCTGCTCGATCTGTGCACTTTCTGCCGTGTGCATCAGCTTACCGCTCTCGTAGGTGTGTCCGGTCAGTGTATGCAGTTCGCGAACCAACTCGTCGATCTCGTTTACCGAACTCTTCAGGCGTGACTCTGCGTTCTCCTTCGTGTTCTCCTTCATGGTCAGGATAACGTTGTCGAGAGTATCCAAAAATCCTTCGATTCTGGACAATGCGGTCCGGCTGCTCACGCTCTGGCGGATCAGTTCCACATTTCCCACATACTGGGACAGGCTTCCGCCCGGCATGATCGCATTGACCTTCGCACAGGCGATATCGTTGATGGTGTCGATGCATCCGGAAACCATGGCCGAATACTTCTTCTTTAACTTAAGTTCGCGTCCGGGGATCGCTCCGCCTGCTGCGCGCGGCGGTCTCTTGCGCTCCGGCTCAGGTTTCTTCTCTTCTGTCGGTTTTTCAGTCTTCTCCGGTTTCGTTTCCTTTTCGGCTTCCTTCTCGGCGCTCTTCAGTTCCGCCTGCACTTCATGTGCCAGCTTCGCTGTCAACTGCTCTGCGATCTTTGCGAGCGGGTCATCCGAAGACGCATCCTTTCTGGCCGCTTTGCGCGACTCGCTTTCTTTGGGAGCCTTTGCGGCTGCCTCTCGTTTCGCTGCCTCTTCCGCCTCGCGCTTTGCTGCCTCACGTTTTGCAGCTTCTTCTGCTTCGCGTTTTGCCGCCTCGCGCTTAGCGGCTTCCTCAGCCTCACGCTTCGCCGCTTCCTCTGGTGCCTTATCAGACTGTGCCAAACCGCTTCCGCAATAAGGACAAAAATAAATGATATCGCGGAACTCAAATTTCTTCTTACATTTCTCACATGAATAACGCATGTCTGGCACCTCCTTTCCTTCCTTAGTGTAACCGGTATCGACGCTCCTATTTCCTACTTTATGCGCCGATCGCCTTATTATTCTTCTCTCTCGTCTTCAGCCGGTGCATCCTCGTCGGACACATCCTCCTCCGGTTCTGAAGCCGGGGTTTCTTCCGTGTTATCTGTTTCGCTCGTTTCGCCGTTTAACGCGGCCATGGCTGCCTGCCGCTCTAAGATCTTCTGGGTGTAGATATCCATGACCTTACGCAGGGGAAATGCAGTGAAAAACATGTAGACACCGCCGATGAAAACGATCAGCGGGGGAACGAAAATCACCACTGTTACGCAGGCCGCCATAATAGCCAGGCAGATGAGTGTCGTCGCAAAATGCCGGGCCGCCATCGCATAGGCCGATACGTACATCGCCTTAATGCCGTTGGAAAACTTCGCCAGGATCGCGAAAATATACATGGTTCCGATGATCCATACAAACGCAAATGCTAAGAACAGCATGAACAGGTACGGAGCCATCTGCGTTTCCTGATGGTAGTAAAACCACAGGTCGTACGCGATAAAAACGGCCAGGCCGAGATTGATCACACCTATGATCGCCCCCTGCCGGAAGTTCTCCTTAAAAGACTTCCAGAACATTTTAAAGACGTAATTTTCTTCGTTGCGGACCATCTTTAACGTGACATAATACAGGGCTGTGGTTGCCGGCCCCGCACAGACCACAGTCAGGCAGCACAAAAGCCATATGGCTCCGAGCAGCATGGCGTCGGACAGTTTTCCGACAAATGTCCAAAACGGGTTCTCAACGTTGAACAATCCACCCATGAACATACCTCTGTTTCTAACGGGAAATGATATACTACTTTATTATACCAAATCGCTCAGGAAAATGCAAACCCTTTATTTGTATTTTCCTCTACACAGGTGTATGTTTTTATGGTATGATAGTTAATGCCGCAGTTCGCGGCCCGTTTATCCCCATTTTCAGGAGTATTTTTATGACCGAACAGGAAAAAGAGCGCCAAAGCGTCCACAAAACCTTCAAAGGTGAGCTCAAAAAGATAAAAGAACTACGCGGCTTTAAGGCGAAAGTTGGCTACATTATCGACTACTACACAATACCTATCATCATCTTCATCGTAGCGATCATCCTCATCGTTTCGCTCGTACTGCACTACAAAAACCGAAAGGATGACGTCCTCTTCGGTATCGTTTTGAACCTGTCCTGCACGGATACCTCAGCGTTTTCCGAGGATGTCGGAACGTATATCGAAGTCGGAAAGAGAGAGCGAGCCTTTCTCGAACGCGGCCTGTTCATGGGCCAGTTCGGAAACGAAGTAGAGCAAAAACTCGTCATGTACATCGTGGCGCATCAGCTCGACTATGTGATCACCGACGAAGACGGCTTAAACCACTTCGGAAAACAGTTTTTCTGGAAAGACCTTCGTGAGTTTCTTCCCGAAGATGTCTATAACGACCTTAAGGACGACATCATTGTCCGTACGTTCACCGTCACGAATGAAGAGACCGGCGAAACAAAGACCGACGAGCAGACTCTCCTGCGCATCAATGATTACAAGATCGCCCGGGATCTGGAGCTGGTCGGCTACGACGAAGATTCGTCCTTCTACATCGGCGCCTACCTGTACCCTCCCGACGAGGAAAATACACGCAAACTGTTTGAATACATCCGCGATCAGGGTAAGATCGAACCCTCTGCCAAATAAAACGAAAAGGACCTGTGAAAATTTTTTCACAGGTCCTTTTTATATCACCGCTGCCGGTCAGCGCCGCAGCGAACGTATGTATGCGAATGTTTTTTCTTCTCCTGCCTCGGCGAGCATCCGCAGCAGTTTCTCCAGAATCCGTGCGGATTTCGGATGCAGGTGACCGACATACCGTTCCTTGTTTTTCTCAAAATACTCCAACGGCATGGTATCGTTGTAGTTTCCTCGGGCATAGATCTTGCTGGCTGCCACACGATCACAGAACATCTCGATCACGTAACGCATGGGCATGGGTACCGGCGCATACAGCTTCGTCACCGGGTCCACATCCGACCAATACTCAAAGTGATGTTTGTTCCGTCCCTTATGGTGCATCCAGGCGCGGGAGTACCCTTTATCCTTACGCTCTCCCTCGTTGGGGCTGTGGTCTCCGGCATAATACCTTACACCCGGGATAAATTCTTCCGGCGAATACTTCGACAGATCGTGCTTCAGTCCCTGCAGCGGAATGCCCGCCTTAAAACAGTGGATCATCACCTGATGGCGATGCTTTGTGATCGTAGTGAAATGTCCGCATAAGCGGCGTATACTGTCCTTCATCTGTTAACTTCTCCTGAAATATTTACCTGCCGCTGACTTCAGCCGGTCCCATAAAGCCTCGGAATCTTTGGTTTCCGGGGTTTTTGCTTCTTCGACCAGATTCTTGCGAAACCTCAGTTTCTTTCCGTCGTCTTTCATCTGCATGAAATCAAGAGTGAAGACGATGCTCTGCGAGGCCAGGTTCTCCTTATCGATCACCGCAAAGACCTCTTCTGCCCGGATCCAGTCCCGGACGAAATCCATGGCCATGCGGCAGCTTTGCGTGGCATATCCGTACCTGCGGTACGTGGGAAATACATAGTACCCCAGAGACATGTCCACCTCATCCGTCGTGGAGAAACCGCACATGCCGATCAGTTTTCCCTCCGGCTTATGAAAGATCCCCCAGAGTCCATACTCGTAAAACGCATACTGATGCTCGATATAGGAAGCGAGACGGCCGGCGTATTCCTGCCGTTCTTCTTCCGAAAGATCCTTCCACGCCGTATTCGGGACGTCGCCCAGGATCCCCGATATATCCTCGCAGGAGCGCATTCCCTGCTCCAGACGGTACAGTTCCGAAAGGTCCTCCACGGTAAGTTCCCGCAGGATCAGTTTCTCCGTTTCCCCGATCTTCCATGGCTTATGACGAAAGCGGGCGTAGACGCGATCCACCAGATCTTCGTCTACGCTCTCCTCTTCTTCCACCAGATAACAGCCGCTCGGAAGCGGCGGGGGGACGTGGCCGTCCATCACGCCGATCACGCATTCACCGCGCGCCATGTGGGCCACCATTCCTTCTTCAGCGGACAGGACCAAAACCCTGCCGCCATCCTCCATGTTAAACTCTCTGGCCATAGATCAGTATTTAATGACCTCCGGATATGTGATACCAAAGGTATCTACAGTCACCTTATCCATGATCACCGGCTCCAGCGGACGGTCGTTCCTGTCCGTGCGGACGGTCGCGATCTCATCGACCACATCCATGCCCTCAATGACCTTACCAAAAGCGGCGTATTCGCCGTCCAGATGCGGGGATGTCTTATGCATGATGAAGAACTGCGAACCTGCGGAGTTCGGCATCATGGAACGCGCCATGGACAGAACGCCCGGAGTGTGCTTCAGCGGATTATCAAAACCGTTGTGGGAGAACTCTCCGGCGATCTTGTAGCCGGGGCCACCCATGCCGGTGCCCTGCGGGTCGCCGCCCTGGATCATAAAGCCGTTGATGACGCGGTGGAAGCACACGCCGTCATAGAAACCCTTTTGGATCAGGCTGATGAAATTATTGACCGTGTTCGGGGCAATGTCCGGATAAAGCTCCGCCTTAATGACCTTACCGCTGTTCATCTGAAATGTTACGATCGGATTCTGTTTCTCCATGTTCTTCGTCTTGGGGCAAATCCTGTTTGCCCTCCTCCTTCTTTTGTTCTGCTTCTTTTTTCTCTTCGCGCTCTTTGCGTTTTTCTTCCGCCTTTCGCTCCTGCTCCTGGCGTCTTTCTTCACGCTTTTCCTCGCGCTCCTGCTGCTTTTCTTCGCGCCATGCCGCGGCGGCCTCCCGCCACGAAACACGGCGGCCGTCCTTCGGCCTGCGCCTGTGCAGCTCTATGTCCCCCCGGCCGGAAGCTACCAGAAGGCTTATGATCAAGACGACCGCAAAAACGGACGCTATCGTATATCCGGTATTCCAACCAGCTAACATACTCTGTTTCCTCTCTGAAATTGAAGTGCGGACATTTTCCTTTGCGCATTTGTGCGATCTCTCCCACTTCTAGAAAAACGCTTGCATCGATCCGTTCTGACGGAGCTCCGTCGACGGATTGACTTGTTATTAAAAGTGTCCGCCGGAGCCGTGGCCGCCGCCACCATGGCCGCCGCCGTGGCTGTGACCGCCGCCACCGCCGCTGCTGGACGACATACGTACACGTGTCGTGGTTCGCACGCGGAAGTTATCACTGCTCTCCAATATCGCAAACTGATTTCGATTGCTGTAAACTTCCGGATCCGTTACGGTCTTGGGTTTATGCTTTGCTGCGGTAAATCCCGTGATAATACCGGAGATCGCCGCTCCGATCAGACCGAAGAGCCCGAATCTGCCCCAATTGGTCTTCCTGTGACCGTCTAGGTCGTAACGCTCATAGTTATCCGAATAATCGAAAGCTTCGTACGGAGCATCGTCCTGATCCGAATGTTTGACCGCCAGATCCAGGAATTTTTCCGCTGCATCCGCAAATGCGCTCTCCGAGCTTTCTCTATTTGCGAAACGCATATTCATACCTGTGGAAAGATAGGATTTTACGGAGTCGAAGATGTCATCCAGTTCCACCTGAAGGTAGCGGTGATACTGCCTAATATTATCCGACCATTCATATGCCATGGCATAACGGTTCCCGGTACTGATGCCAAACATAACGACATACCGCTCATCTCCGTAACCATAGCCTTTCTCCCGACAAACGCCGCCCAGATAGGTAGCCGCTTCATCTCCCTCATCGGAGAACCAAGATGAAGTATAGAAGACGATATCGACCCCGATCTCCTCGGATTTTTCCTTAAAAAGCTGCTCCAGGCGCTCTGCATCCTCTTTGCTCAGAAGATTCTCCTGATCATAGATGTGGTACCCTAAATGCGCGTCCTCGCTTTTAGAACTGTTCGTGTCAGAGTACGGGTTCGGCGTCCCGGTCGAACCTAACAGCCAGTCTCTGTATTCCACCGGATCGAACGAACTGTCGATCATTTCGGCCGCCTGCAGCGCAGGCTTGCACGCTGCATTCAGAAATTCGCCGGCGTTCAGGGAAGTGATCATGGTATCCAAAAGGCTGCCCAGTTCTTCCTCGGACAGGGAAACTTTATGCGCCCGAACCGTCGCGGTATTCGTCAAGTCACTGATCAGGAACATCACGCAAGGTGTGTCGTCCTCCAGATAATCGGTCAAAAACGGGAAATCCGTCGGTATGTTTTCGTCCGTCGGGAGATCCTTTTCCGTAGTCAGGAAGACAAACTTCGTTCCAACATCCAGGAAGAGATCGTCATATAAACTTTGGACCTCATCTTTATCACCGACGGCCAGATAACCGCCTTTGTCGTAAACGTCATAGGAAGAATTGCCGGCATCCGTTTTCGGATCGGCCTGCAGAGCCTTCACGGGAAGCTGCAGGGTCAGTAATAAAATCAGTGCCGCGCAAAGCACGGAAAGTATTTTCTTTTTCATCAGAACACACCTCCGATCGCGGTCAATATTCCCCAGATCACGGCCATGATCGAGCCGAACATGATGCCTGCCTTTGCCTTGCTGACCGGCAGCACGCCGACCGTCTTACCGGTCTGACCGTTCATGGCGAAACGATAGTGCTCGCCTTTGTATTCATAGTTGATGATCCAGACTGGGAGCAGGACATACTCGGACTTCTTCAGTTTCATGCGAATGTCCTTACCCCTTGTGATCACGTTTGCATAGCCCTTGATGGTGCCGCGGGCATGCTGCTCGCCGTACTGTGCGACACGCGCCTTAACGCGGGGCGCCATCTCTTCATCCGTATAGCTGTTCTTTTCGGCATAGAATCCGGACAGATACGGCATCTCGAACTGCTTCATCGCCGAATAGTTGAACGGCTCCAGGCAGTCCATCATATGGTCATCCATCTCTTTCGAAGCGTCGGCAGGAACCATATCGTATTCCGCCTGGATCTTACGATGTACGTCATAGTGATCGGTATGTGTCAGGCGATACTCTCCGCGGATCTCGTGGGTCACGATCTGTCCGTCGGCCTGGTAGTTCACCAGAACGCCGTAGTCATACAGCCAGAACGGAACGTAGATCCCGACGGTCTTCTCCAGGTTCGTCTTCGAACGGAAGGTCCCCGGTGTCAGAAGGCCCTTATGCGTCCAGGCACGGAAAGCCTCGATCGCCTTATCCTTCTGGATCATGAACGGGATCAGGCGGGACGGGCGTTTCTGGCCGGTCAGCTGATCCGCGATCAGCGTCGGGTTACCACAGTAACTACAGAACGTTGCTGCTGTTACATCATCGGTCAATATTTCACCGCCGCAGCTGGAGCATGTATACACACGCAGAGGGATCTTATCCTCTTCGATCTGCTCCCGCTCGTCGATATGTTCGATCGTGGTCGCCGCATGTACGGAATCCACCGCTTCCATGCCTGCGTCGATATTGACCGTATCGATATGCCCGGTCTCCATTTGGTTTTCCGCCGCTGCCGCCGCTTTGGCTTCCTCTTCCTCGTGGATCTTCTGCATGGTCTCAACGGTTTCCGAACGACCGCAGAACGGGCATTCCATCTTACCGGTCGTCTCGTTGAAATTCATGGCTCCGGCACAGCCGGGGCACTTATAGGTAAGAACCAATTCCCTTTCCTCCTAAATCCCAGTTTATTTCAAAACAAAAGCCTCTAAGACCACTCCGATTGTAACATCGATCCCCTATGGTTTCAATGCGATCGGTCCATTCTTAAAGGATTTGTAAGAAGACGTAATTCCTTTGTAAAACTTACTTGGAAGTCACTTCCTGACACGCTTCCTTGTATTCGAGATAGGTCGGATCCTCCTGATAGTCGTCGATTCCGGACACCCAGACCGTCATGTTCGGCAGAGCACAGCGCAACTGCATTTTACCCTTTTCGTCCTCTGTACTCCGTGCGGAAAAAATATAGGTCGCGCCGACTCTTGGAAGAATGTCGTCCGAGAACAGGACGTACCTGCGGTTACTCGCGTTCAGGCCGCCAACCTTCGTGACTTCGACCTTACTGTTGATCTCCAGTTCCCCCTTCAGGTTTTCGACCACGCGAACCAAATAGATCGTCTCCGGAAAGTCTCCCGTATTCGTCCGGATGTATTTTTCCACTACTCCGACGAAAACGTGATCCGAAAAATCAACTACCTGAGTGGTATTCTTCAGATCTGCTTCCTCACCGAGCGCACGCTGGTAGGTCACGAAATCCTCGAACTCCTTGTAGTCCTCCATATCTTCGTATTTCGCCTTCATACGTTCCGTGCCGATGATCTTCCCGATCGCGGCATCGGAATAGCCGCCCAGATACACGACCAGATACACCAAAACTCCGAAGACCACCACCAGGATCCCCGTAACAGGGATCAGCCAGCGTTCCTCCTCAAACAGGCTTTTCTTCTGTTCTTCCATTTACTTGAAACTCCTTATTACTGCGTCCGGGCGAAGATCCGCCCGAACTAATGATATCGCAAAACGCCCGATCTATCTGTGGAAGCGATAGCCGACGCCCCAGATCGTTTCGATGTACTTCGGCTTCGCCGGGTCCACCTCGATCTTCTCACGCAGTTTTTTTACATGTACGGTAACGGTCGCCGTATCACCGACCACCTCAAAGCCCCAGATGTTCCGGAACAGTTCGTCCTTTGTAAATACCGTATTCGGATGCTCCGCCAAAAACAGCAGGAGGTCGTACTCCTTCTGCGTCAGCGTGATCTCCTTACCGCGAAGGATCACCCTTCTGGCCGCACGGTCAATGGACAGATCCAGGATCTCGATGATGTCATCGTTCTTGCGATCCTTTGCCGCATTCATCAGGCGGTCATACCGGCCCATGTGCGCATTGACCCGGGCCACCAGTTCACTGGGTGAAAACGGCTTCGTGATGAAATCATCCGCACCCAGACCGAACACGCGGATCTTATCCGAGTCCTCTTTCTTTGCGGACACCACGATGACCGGAACCTCGGAAACGCTGCGCAGGCGACGGCAGATCTCGTAACCGTCCACGCCCGGCAGCATCAAATCCAGGATCACCAGATCGTATGATCCGTGCATGACCATATTCAGGCCTTTGTCGCCTTCGTTTGCCACCTCGACCTCATAGCCGCTGACCTGGAGGTAATCGCGCTCCAGCTGGGCAATGCTGACCTCATCTTCAACGATCAATATCTTTTTCATCTTCCCTATCCTCATTCTCCTTCAGTATGGCCAGTTCGATCGTGATCTTCGTTCCCTCGCCGGGCGTGCTGCTCGCATAAACAGCTCCGCCGTGATCTTCGACCACCTTCTGCACGATGGAAAGCCCGATTCCGCTTCCTGCCTGGTTCTGGTTTCTCGCCGCATCCGCCCGGTAGAACCGGTCGAAGATATACGGCAATGCCTCCTCGCTGATGCCGGGTCCGTTATCCATGAGCTCTGCATAGACTTTCTGTTCGTCTCTCCAGAGATGTATGCCCACAGCTCCGTCCGGCTTATCCATGTATTTTACACTGTTGCCGATGATGTTATTCAGCACACGCCGCATCTGCTCGGGATCCGCCATCACCAGGACGTCGTCCTCGATCTCGCAGGAAAACTCCAGTTTCATGCCGCGGGACGTAAGATCCAGTTCGGTCTCATCTGCGCAGTCACGGAAGAAATCCGCGATCGGCAGCGGGACGAAATGATACGGGATCCGGTTGGTATCGACCCGGGAGTAAAACGTCAGTTCGTCGATCAGACGCTGCATGTCGATCGTCTTATTGTAGATCGTGGTCAGGTATTTCTCCCTTCGCTCCGGGGTATCGGCGATGTTATCCAGCAAACCTTCCACGTAGCCTTTTACGGCAGTCAACGGCGTCTTCAGGTCGTGGCTGATGTTGCTGATCAGCTCCTGATTATCCGCGTCCGCCTGTGCTTTGATTCGTTCCGACTCCTTTAAGCGCATGCGCATCTGATTGAAGTCGTCACACAGGGGCCTGAATTCATGATCTTTGATGTTCAGTTCGTAGTCCAGATTGCCGTCGCGGACCTGTCGCGATGCCTTCTGGACCTCGCGGATGGGCTGGATGATCGAACGGGAAATGCCCATGGTGATCAGCAGCGCCGTCAAAAACATGATCAGGACTGCACATGCGACGAAAAACCTCACAAAATCATTGAATTCCATTCGGGCGCTATCCGCATGTGTGGCCAGGACCAACCGGCCGACCGCTTTTTGGACCTCCGGCTCCATGATTATATCGCGGAAGAAAACATTGTCCGGCGCATAATACTGAACCGCTTCCGAGACCGGAAGGTTTTGGATCTCTTTCACAAAGTCGCTCGAGACATGAAAGTCTCCCTTATATCCCATTCCGTCCCCATCGATGCGGACCAGAAAACTGTTGTACTGCCGGATCAGATACAGGTTGTTATTCGACCACTGATCCGGTTCAGTGAACGAAGACGCATCCTTCTGCATGTTCTGCTGCACGCGGATGGCGGTGCTTTCACACAGATTCGCCGCAACAGAAGCGCTCATTTCTTCACGATTCATCACGGCATTGTATGCGGTTTCAAAACTGTTTCTCTGATAATGGTACAGGATCACACCCAGCAACACGATCAAAACGATCGGGAGGAGCATCATGATCAAAAATCCTACCAGCAGACGACTGCGAAATCTCATATTACACCCCTGTGAAATCCTTATTTCCTTTGCTGCCAAGCCCGACGACGGGCACTTTGCGAAAGGCCTTCGGTGCTGCCCCCTTGCAGCGCACACCTTTCCATATAACAGTATATAAAAAACAGGCGGAAAATGCAAGCAAAAAACCGCTCTGAGGGATTTGTCTATTGAAGCCTTATCCCACGTATGATAAAATATTACTATCTTATCCTAAGAACGTAGGAGGAATGTATATATGGATATCAAATTCGAGATCAACGATCACATCCTGAAAAAGGAAAAATATGAGTATCTTCTGTCCCTGGGCTACGGCGAAAAGGCCGCCTGTGTCATGGCTTTTTTCGATTACGGAGAAATGGATACCGCCTGTCTGGCTGCCATCTTTCCTCGTGAAAACCGTTTGGACAGGATCTATGACTGGCTGGTGGAACTGCCGGTATTCACGTACTCAGATTCCCGCAAATACATAAAAGAGCATTTTTCGGATCTTCCCGAGCGTATTAGGAAGGAAGCCGAGCCCCTCTTGTTTACGGAGAGAAATCCCCAGATGGGTTACGTTCAAGCCGGTGCCGGAGGCGCTGTCTTTGGCGGCAACCCGATGGAGATGATGGCAGGCGGGGCAATGATGACAGGTGGTGCCATGATGGCTGGCGGCGGTATGATGGCCGCCGCATCCATGGCGAACGGTTTCGCCGTGCCGACCCTGGCTAAGATCGTCGATCCGGAACAAACTGCCACGGATTCCTACGAACGGATCGAGGAAAAGGACGCCAAGTCCGTTCTCACATCGCCCACCTCTACCTTCCGGATGACCACGAGCACGGCCTCGGTCGGCATCATGCTCAACCAGTACCGGAACGGGCGGGGGATCGGCATTTCCCAGGTCCGCATCGAAGAGCTTTTGAACTACTTCGATTATGACCATGCGACAGAAAACGCTGGAAAGAAGGCTCCGTTCAAGATCTACACGGAGCTTATGGATAAAGGCGACAAAAAGAAGCTTCTGTATATCAACGTAGAAGCGGATGACACACCGAAGGAACACCAAAACATTGTCCTCCTGCTGGACACCTCGGGCAGCATGTCCTCTCAGGAGACGGTCACGATCGAGTCCCTGGCCACGATCGTTTCGAAGCTGAAGGAAGGCGATGTCCTGAGTCTGATCACATACAGCACCGAGGACCACACCATTTTCTCGAACCATGTGGTCCTGGGACACGGTGACCTGGAAGACATCATGGGCGACATCATGACCATCTGTATCGAAGGCTGCACCAACGGCTCCGCGGGCATCGAGACCGCCTACTCCATCGGTGAAAAGACCTACAAGGACGGCTGGAACAACCAGGTCATCCTGATCACGGACGGCGACCTGAACTTCGGAATCAACTCGAAGGACGGGCTCAAAAACCTGATCGAAGAAAAGAAGAAAACGGGCATGTTCCTGTCGGTGATCGGCACGGGCCTGTATAACTATAAAGACGACAAACTCGAGGTTTTGAGTAAGCACGGCAACGGAACCTACTGCGTGGTCAATGACGTCGAAGACGTGAAGGAAAGCATTGACCGCAGGTTCGTAAGCCTCACGAACATCGTGGCGAAAGACGTGAAGGCGCAGGTCGAGTTCAATCCTAAATACGTGCAGAAGTACCGTCTCCTGGGCTATGAGAACCGAACCCTGAACCATGAGGACTTCCGGAATGATGCCGTCATCTCCGAGCCTTACGGCAGCGGCGGCCACGGCGTGGCGCTCTACGAGCTCACCATGGGCAATGCAGTCGAAGCACCCACAGAAAAACTGAAATACCAGCATCTGATGACGAACGACTACGAGGAAATCGGCACCGTCAGCGTGCGCTATAAAGCCCCGCTTTCCGAAACTTCCGAAGAGATATCGGAGATCATCCCGCTCTCGCCGAAGGCGACCGACAACAGCAAACTCGCTTATTTCCTCTACTGCATTTCGGAATTCCTGCGCAAGTCCGACAAACTCGATGACGACGACTACGCATTCCTTTTGGATATGCTGACCGATGAAAAATATAAGAGCCTTGCGGGCATCAAGCAGTATGCGCTCGATCTTCTGCTTCAGGAGATCGATATCGATATCGTGACGAAGCTCCGCGAGAAGCATAAACATGAAGAGGCGGAGCGTTTTGCCGTCAAAGCCGGCCAGCTTCAGCCGAATACGGACGGCAGCGGACATCATTATGTGGATATGACGGATCGGCCTATGAACCAGGCGCCGATGAACGGATCGATCGGCATGATGGGACAGGGTGGGCCCATGATGAACCTTATGATGCAACAAATGATGCAGCAGCAGTCGGCGGATCCGACGCTGCACATGGTCGACGGCCCCGGCTCACAGAAGCCCGAACCGGAGAACCGCGTCCCGGATGCAGGCGGATGGACCTGCCCGAACTGCAGAGGCAGCGAGGGGAATCACGGCAAATTCTGCGCGACCTGCGGCACGCCCCGCCCAAAAGAGATCTGGCAGTGCAAGTGCGGTTACTTTACTTCCGGCAAATTCTGTCCGAACTGCGGCGAACCGAAGCCCACGGAAAAGTGATCAAAGCCTTGCGTCTCCTTGACATTTTTCGAAAACGAGACTATAATTTTCCCTGTATACATTCATCGAAAAAGGAAGACGTCCCCATCGCTTCGGGGGCGTTCCGGAGGTAGTATGATCAAAATTCTAAAACAATTGTCCCCCAGGGACAGGCTGATCTCGCTCGTGTGCCTGATATTTGTAGCGGGTCAGGTGTGGTTGGACATCGAAATGCCCGACTTCATGGGCGATGTCGTATCCAAACTCGCGGCCAGCGACAAAAATCTGACGGGAGAGATCCTGGTTTCCGGCCTCAAGATGCTGGCTTGTGCTGCCGGCAGTGTGGCGCTGTCCATCACTGTAGGCTATCTGGCAGCCCGGATCGCAGCGAACTTCAGTTACACGGTGCGCGCGTCCCTCTTCAACAAGATCTCGGACTTCGGCACCACGGAAATGAAGCATTTTTCGCCCGCCAGCCTCATTACCCGTACGACCAACGACATCACCCAGATCCAGATGGTGATCTCCATGGGTCTGCAGGTTATGATCAAAGCTCCTATCACGGCGGTATGGGCAGTCGTCCGTATCCTGGGTAAGAGCACATCCCTTTCCATCGTGGTTGCCTGTGCGGTAGCCGTCTTAGCCATCACCATCACAACGGTCATGCGCTTCGTTATTCCGAAATTCCGGATCATCCAGCGTCAGGTGGACGATGTCAACCGTGTCATCGACGAAAGCCTGAACGGTCTGAAGGTCGTACGTGCCTTCAATGCGGATGAATATCAGCAGAACAAATTCGAACGTGTCAACTTAAACCTCACGGCGACGAACCTGTTCACCATGCGCGCCATGGCTTTCATGGGCCCGATCATCGGCCTGGTCATGAGCAGCATCCAGCTGGTTCTTCAGTTTGTGGGCGCGATCATCATCAACGGCTTCCACATCGGCGGCGCCGCTACGGATGGTCATATCATCGAGAACGCCGTCGACCTGATGCGCTCGCGCAGCGTATTCTTCGGTGACCTCACGGTCTTCGGCAGCTACGCAATGATGGTCGTAATGAGCTTCATGATGCTCACCATGATCTTCATGATCCTGCCCCGTGCCCAGGTTTCCGCAAAGCGAATCAGTGAGGTTTTGGAAGAGCCCATCTCGGTTACGGAGGGTCACGAATACGTCGAGAACCCTGCGGATCCCAAGGGAACGCTGGAATTCAAGAACGTGTCGTTCCACTTCACGGGCAGCGACGAGAACTTCATGAAGAACCTGAGTTTCAAAGTCACACAGGGACAGACTCTGGCCATCATCGGCTCCACCGGTTCCGGAAAGAGTACGCTGTTAAACCTGGCGACCCGTCTCTATGACGCCACCGAAGGTGAGGTCCTCATCGACGGACACAACGTTAAGGAATATCCTTTCAACATCCTGTATAAAAAGATCGGCCTGATCCCGCAGAAAGCTACGCTTTTCGCGGACAGCATCCGGGACAATATCACCTTCGGCGACCGGCACGCGCAGGTCTCCGAGGACGATGTGCTCGAGGCGCTGGGCATCGCCCAGGCGACCGACTTCGTCATGAAGAAGGACGGCGGCCTGGATTTCGCGGTTTCCCAAGGCGGAAGCAATATTTCCGGCGGACAGAAGCAGCGTCTGGCCATCGCCCGCGCTATCGCGAAGAAGCCGGAGATCCTGCTCTTCGACGATTCATTTTCCGCTTTGGACTTTAAGACCGACCGTCTGCTCCGTAAGGAGATCGCCGAAAAACTTACCGATACGACCTGCCTGATCGTAGCCAGCCGTATCGGAACCATTAAAAATGCCGACCGCATCCTCGTGCTTGCGGACGGCGAGATCGTAGGAAACGGAACACACCGCGAGCTCTTGCAGTCTTGCAGTGTTTATCGAGAAATTGCCCAGTCTCAGCTCACCGAAGCCGAGCTGGAAGCGTAAGGAGGTGATCGTATGCCACCTATGATGAATCGAATTCCCGAGAAGCCGAAGAATTTCAAAAAGGCCGTTCGCGAAACGCTCTCTTACGCATCGAAAACTCCGGCTCCCATTATTATCGTTTTATGCTTAGCTATTTTTTCCACCATCTTTATGATCGTGGGACCCAAGCAGATCGGAAAGATCTCAAACCTGATCCTGGAAGGCATCCAGTCCGGTACCATGGACATGGCCGCCATTCGGAACGTAGTCCTGTTCATCGGAGGTCTGTACGTATTCAGTGCGATCGCCGGTCTGGTCCAGGGCCTGATCATGGCCAACATGACGCAGAACATCGCGAAGACACTGCGTAGTAAGATCAACGCGAAGATCTCCCGCCTGCCACTGAAGTATTTCGCAACACACGCGTACGGCGATGTGCTCTCCCGCGCTACCAACGACGTGGATCTGGTCAGCAGTTCCCTCGCGAACTCGCTCACTTCCATCGTCTCCGCTGCCGCCCAGTTCTTCGGATGTCTCTTCATGATGATCATCACCAACTGGATCCTGGCAGGCACCTCCGTTGCTTCCACCATGCTGGGCCTGCTGTTCATGGTTCTGGTCGTAAAGCGCTCCCAGCGCTACTTCAAAATGCGCCAAGTCTCCTTAGGTCAGCTCAACGGTTACATTGAAGAAATGTACAACGGTCACGACGTGATCCGTATCTCCAACGCGGAGGACTCCGTGAAGGAACGCTTCGTTAAACTGAACGACGCAGTCCGCACCGCGAACTTCAATTCGCAGTTCCTGTCCGGTCTCATGCCCCCCGTTATGAACTTCGTGGGCAATCTGGGCCACGTTGCCGTATATGTAGTCGGCGCACTTCTCTTCTACAACGGCTGGATCGATATCGGCGTTATCACGTCCTTCCTGATCTATGTTCGTCTGTTCGAAGGTCCGCTGCGTCAGATCTCCCAGAACGTTACCAACCTGCAGTCCGCAGCCGCTGCGTCCGAGCGTGTATTCGCTTTCCTGGACGAAGAAGAGCTTACGGATGAAAGCGAAAAGACCGATACTCTTCCGGGCATCGGTGCTGTTGAATTCGACCACGTGAAGTTCGCATATCCGGATAAGCCGGAGAAGGAAGTCATCCATGATTTCTCCGCTACCGTAAAAGCCGGCCAGAAGATCGCGATCGTCGGTCCCACCGGTGCCGGAAAGACCACCATCGTCAACCTGCTCATGCGCTTCCATGAAGTCACGGGCGGTCAGATCCGCATTGACGGCATTCCGATCACGGACGTTTCCCGTGAGGAGATCCACCGCCAGTTCGGTATGGTTCTGCAGGATACCTGGATGTTTGAAGGAACTCTGCGCGAGAACCTGGTCTACAACATGGAAGGCGTCACGGATGACGATCTGGTGAAGGTCTGCAAGGCCTGCGGCCTGTATCACTTCGCAGAGACACTGCCGGAGAAATTCGACACCGTGCTCACTTCAAACTCCGACATTTCCGTCGGCCAGAAGCAGCTGCTCACCATCGCCCGTGCGATGATCCAGAACAACCCGATGCTGATCCTCGATGAGGCAACCAGCTCCATCGATACACGTACCGAGATGTTGGTACAGCGGGCCATGGATAACCTGATGGCGAACCGCACTTCGTTCGTCATCGCGCACCGTCTTTCGACCATCCGCAACGCGGACCTGATCCTCGTAATGCAGAAGGGCGACATCGTCGAGCAGGGCACTCACGACAGCCTCATGGCTCTCGGCGGCGCTTATGCAGACCTGTACAACAGTCAGTTTGAAACTGCGTGATAAACGCTGATATATAGTTTTATGCAAAACCAAGGCCGGTTGGTTATCTCTTAACCAACCGGCCTGTCGTATCACATATATCATTTTCACTGGAAATGTGTCAAACGGAGCCGTCCCCGCTGTCACATTTTTCGTACTTCGCGTGACAGCGCCACGGCCAGTACCGCGATCAAGCCGGATACGGTAAATGCTACTGCGGCCGGGTTTGTCAGGATCCCCAGCACGAGCGCCAGGACCGCACCGCAGATGGATGCGACGCGATAGCTTACGGAGTAGTACAGCCAGCTAAACGGAAGCAGGTGCGCAGCAAATACGATGGCGTAAGCCATGACCATACCTTCCGGACGCTCGGAGTAGATCCACATCACGATGAGGATGTACAGGAACTGATTGACCGTAAACAGAAGGCCGACTTTATTCAGCGGGTTCACCCGGTCCACGATCTTCACCTTCAGGAAGTGGGCGAACAGGATCGCCAACGGCATCAGCAAGGCGGAGACACAAAATGTGATCAGGTTCTTCGTCTCAATCGCAAGGCTGGTCAGGTGGACCGCTCCGATCCCCAGCCAGAGGATGATCCCTGCCAGCATGAACGGCAGGCCCTTCTTCTGCGTACGTGCGCAGTCTATTCTCATTTCGTTTAATGCATTTTCATGATATTCCTTCGTAATCGCTTTCATAGTCTTGTTTCCTTTCATTCCGGTATGCTTGCAATTGTTGCGTGTAAACTTCACCTCGTTTTGCAAACACAACACGATCCAGAACTACCGAGATCAGGTAGAATGCGATGAACGTTCCGACGAATAACAACCAGAGTGCCCAGTCGCCCGAGCCGGAGAAAATGCCCATCCAGTAGAAGCAGGCTACTTCGAACGGGAGGAATGCCACCATGAAGATCGTCATGCGGAAAATGAACGATTTCCCTTTCAGGAACAGTTCGGAAAATACTCCGCAGAAGATCACGGATGCGCCGGCGCAAAACGCCAGAAGCTTCAGTGAAAAGCTCACCGAGATCGAGGTATAGCCGCGGGAAGCACCGATCAGCAGGACCAGAAGCATCAGCCAGGTAAATGCGATCGTGAAGACCGTTCGGAACATCAGCAGCGTGTTCTTCACGCGGGCCCGTCCCATTTCTTTTCTCAGCTTATCTCTTGCCTCATTCATGCTCTGCACCTCCTGCGATCCGCTCCTTAAACGCCTTCGCGTACCGCCGCGAGATATACAGGATCTCATCATTGTCCATGGTCACCCGAATGTTCCGGGTGATCTCCGGCCGCAGCGCACGAATGTGATAGATGTTCACGATCAGCGACTTGCCGCACCGGATGAAATCGCGGGCGCTCAGCAGCGTCTCCAGTTCGTATAGTTTTTTCTCCGTCTCGTACACACCGGACTGCGTATAGAGGAAGACGTTGCTGTCCACCGCTTCGATGTACAGGATGTCCCGCACGGATACGCGGGCCACATCCTCGCCGGCATGTGCGATCAGTTTTCCGTCGTAATTTCGGATGTACCGTTCGAGATCGCGGACCTCGCCGGTGATCTTCCGGCACTGGATCTCTACGCGCATCTCATCTTCTTTGCCTGTCGTGTTTACAAATACTTTCATTTCAGTCTAACATGTTCTCCTGAACCCCCGTCGGGGTGGCTTGTGTTTCAAGCCTGAGTCAACAATAAAGCAACCTGTGAGAAAAAACAAGAGGGGACGCCGCAAGCGGTACACAAACGAAGGGTAAGCGGCTCACTGCTTGCTATTTTATGTGTCGCAAGCTACGCGCTGTCGGCGCTTCGCGCCTTTACCAGCGCTCCATCATTCGCCGTTCCCGCCTCGCTTCGCGATGCTACTCGGCTCATGATGGGCGTTCGCCATATGGCCGAAAACGCTCGTATACGGCGTTTTCAGGCCGCATGGCTCACTGCTTGCTCCACACGTATACAAACGCCTGTGTTCTTCCGGCGAAGATGGCTTCGGCGAGAAGTTTACGCACTTCGTCTTTGGTGTACCAGCCGGAGCGGATCTCTTCGTATTCCGATGTGCTTTCGGCAAATGATCCCCGGGCGCGCCCGACGATCATGATATTCTTCTCATTTGAAAAACCGACGGCCGAATAACTCTCGCCAATCACGTCGTCGATAGCGTAGAGTTCCAGGCCGGTCTCCTCGCGCAGCTCGCGCTTCGCAGCCACCTCGGGCGTTTCCCCGGGGTCAATGAGTCCCGCCGGGAAGTTGTACACCCACGCATCGACCGCCAGACGGTACTCGCAGTCCAGCAGGATCCGCTCCCCGCTCTCGTCGAAGATCGCCATCACCACGGCATCGATCTTCCCGCGCCGCAGCGCCTCCTCCGACTTCATATTCGGATCGCGGCTGATCATCTCGTAGACCTTCTCATTGCCGGCCTCCGTCTCATAGGTCACATCATAGCGGGTAATGAACCGCCCCTGATGCACCTTTTCTATCTTCTTAAACTTCATCTTTTCCTCCTCTAACACGGCCACATGGCTCACTGCTTTTTCTTTCTGTCGCAAGCTACGCGCTGTCGGCGCTTCGCGCCTTTTCCAGCGCTCAATCTTTACTTTCAATCACGATGCAGTATCCGTCGCAGCGGATCTCGCCGACTTTTGCGGAAAGTTCATTGCTGACCGTGAGGCTGACACTGAAATCCGTGCTCACGTCCTCCGCCGGATATTTGAAACCCTTCATATACAGATGTTCCAGCCTATCGCCGTACGGTAGCACGGACACATATTTCCCAAATGCTTCCTTTTTATGCAGGGTGCAACTGTCGCGCACCACGCGCACGCGGTTGTTTTCGTCGAGAATGAACGCCTCGACCCCTTCGTCCGCCGCCTGTTTCAAAAGGCCAATGCTGCTCAGCGTCTGGTCCAGGCGCGTCCCGGTACAGCCCAGGCACAGGATCCGGCGCGGCCGCTCCGCCAGCGCATACCGAAGCGCATGCTCCGTGTCGGTGTCGTCCTTTTCCGGGATCAGTTTCTCCACGTGGATCTTCTGCGCACAGATACGCTCCCACTCTTCCCGGCTCACCGAGTCGAAATCTCCGACGGCGCGCGACGGAATGAGCCCGGCGTCCAGTATTTTAACGGTCCCCCGGTCTACCCCGATCAGGATCACCGGCGGTTTTGCTTCATCGAAAACGCGGCGAATAAACGCCGGGCTCACCGTACCTCCGGCCACCAGGATCCACGTGTCCCCATCTCTTTTTGTGTCATTTTTCATCGTTGTTTCTCGCATTTTCCATCGAACTCCTGTATCAACCGGGGGAAATCCCCCTCTCTCTCGAAATGTGACAAAAAGAACCGTCCCCTCTGTCACCGTTACAAAAAGAACCGTCCCCGCTGTCACCAACGCTTGCTCACATTTTCTCCACCAAGTGCAGTCCGTTTTCCGCCACGATCTGCATCGCGATCTTCTCGCAATCCGGCAGCCAGATCTTGTCGACATGGTGCGCATCCGCGCCGAAGATCACGTCCATCTGCTCCTCGCCGGCGATCTTCCAGAAGCGTCGGTCCGGGTAGTTCCGGTGGTCCCAGATGCCCAGGAAATTGATTTCCAGCGGCAGTCCGTAGGATTTCGCCTTCCGGCATAATTCGCGCATGTAGCTCTCGTAGGCCGCGTCATCGCCGACAAAATTGACCAGATCGGGATGCGCCAGATACAGAAAACGTCCGGTCGCGAGCGCCTCATAGATCTGGTTGCAGTATTTTTGCAGCACCGTCTCATCCCGCGTAGGGAAGCCGACGTACGTGCCGTCATATTCATTTTCCGTGTGATGCTGCGCCAGCAGGAAGTACTCGATCGGGTAGGGTTCGCAGAGCCGCAGCAGATCCTCGAAATGCTTCGGGAAATATTCGACCTCCAGGCCCAGTTTGATCTCGATCTCGTTCTTATACTCCGCCTTCAGATCCAATGTCTCTTTCACATAGCTCTCCAGTTCCACGGGCAGCATCCGGATGGAGGAAACAAATCCGTTATTATAGGGATAAGGGGTGTGGTCGGAAAAACCGAAGATCTTAAAGCCGGACTCGATGGCTTTTTCCACATACTCCCTTTGTGAGCCCGTTGCATGATGACAACGCGCCGTGTGACTGTGATAATTTGCAAACATTCGGTTGCCTTTCTATATAGATATCCTTCCATCATTCTATCGCTTTTTCCGCATTCCTTCAAGCGGGAATTCAATTTGCGCTGCCTTCCGCGACCCTTTTGTGCCTTCATTCTTTATTCTTTTTTAAGGACTTGCAGGGCCCGCATACATTGACTTTTCCCCAATCCGTCTTTATACTTATAGTAGAGAATACTACGGGAGGTGATACCATGGCAGATCTGCAGGCCTACGTGGCCAATGAAAACATTCGCTGGACGGGAAAGCCCCGGCGTTCCTGTTTTCTGCTGCAGTGCGTTTTTAATCGCCTGTTGATCTTCGCGCTCATTTGGGCCGTTTTGGATCTCCTGATCTCCTCCTGGATCAATATGTCGAACTCTTCTGTTTTCCCCGTCTCCAAACCTTCGGGGTCGACCATGGACGGGTTTGAAAGGTTCTTCTCGATCGACATCCTGCTCCACCTGATGCCGGTCTGGATCTATCTGGCAGGCGTGCTGCTTTCCTTCCTGCGGTGGCGCAACATGGAATATGCCATCACGGATCGCGGCGTCTGCTACAGCAGCGGAATCTTCTCAAAACAAGTAAACTTCAAGCCGTTCACGGAGATCTCCTTCATAAACATTGACCGCGGGATCATCGACCAAATGACTGGCTGCGGCGATATCACCGTTCACTGCGGCTACGGAGCGACCGGCACGGCCGCGACCACAGCACGCGCAGGCTTCTCCATCCGGGGCATAACGGACTACCAGGATGTCTATACGCTGATACGGCAAATGCTGAACGAAATCTACGCGGACGCCATGTTCTCCGATACATACGGACCACGGGTCAGCACAGGCGCGCAAAAGCAGAATCGGCAGAAGCAAACAAGCTTCGACAAATGACAACCATGATTTTAACTACATAATTATACCGACGACCATGCAGAGAACCCGCATGGTCGTTTTGTGCGTTTTGCAGTACGAATTCGAACAATTCAACCGGGTTTTTGATTGCAATAAACACATATGCTTGCAAAAAGTAAAAACCCCGGATTTTTAATGTCGAAACTTCCGTTTTTCGTTGACATCCCCCGGTTTCTTTGCTAAGATATGGCCGGGGTAAAATCCCCTGTAACTATACATTTCAAGCATAAATCATTAAGGAGGCCTTATGCAGGATAATAATAATTATTGTGTAGAAAAGGGCGAACTAACCGAGGAATATCTTCGGAAAATGGACGCCTACTGGCGCGCAACGAACTATCTTTCCGCAGGACAGTTATACTTGCTGGATAATCCGCTGCTCCGTAAGCCGCTGACTTTAAACAGCATCAAGAAGAAGATCGTAGGACACTGGGGAACCGTTCCCGGCCAGAACTTCGTTTACGTTCATTTGAACCGTGTGATCAAGCGTTACGATCTGGATCTGATCCTTCTTTCCGGTCCCGGACACGGCGGAAACTTCTTCATCGCTAACAGCTATCTGGAAGGCAGCTACAGCGAGATCTACCCGGACATCAGCGAAGATGAGGCGGGTATGGCGAAGATGTTTAAGCGCTTCTCCTTCCCGGGCGGCATGCCCAGCCACTGCGCTCCCGAGACCCCCGGTTCCATCAACGAAGGCGGCGAGCTCGGATACGGCATTGCCCATGCATTCGGTGCGGTTTTCGATAACCCCGACCTGATCGCAGCGGTTACCGTCGGCGACGGTGAGGCAGAGACCGGCCCTCTTGCTACCTCCTGGCAGTCCAATAAATTCCTGAACCCGATCAATGACGGTGCGGTTCTTCCGATCCTGCACCTGAACGGCTACAAGATCGCAAACCCGACCATCTTTGCACGTATGTCCCACGAAGAGATCGAATGCTTCTTCAAGGGATGCGGCTGGAAGCCTTACTTCGTAGAAGGCGACGATCCGATGACCATGCATAAGAAGATGGCCGAGACACTGAATACCGTGATCGAAGAGATCAAGGCGATCCAGAAGAACGCACGGGAGAACAACGATCCTTCCCGTCCTATCTGGCCCATGATCGTTCTTCGTACACCGAAGGGCTGGACCGGCCCGAAGGTAGTTGACGGCAAGCCCATCGAGGGTTACTTCCTGGCTCACCAGGTTCCGATCAGCTTCGAGAAGCCCGAGGAGCATCTGGAGATCCTGAAGGAGTGGCTGCACAGCTACCATGCAGAGGAACTCTTCGACGAGAAGGGCGCCCTGATCCCCGAGCTGAAGGCTCTCGCTCCTGTGGGCGATGCACGTATCGGCGCGAACCCGCACGCAAACGGCGGTAAGCTGCTCCGCGACCTGCGTCTGCCTGACTTCCGCGACTACGCAGTCGAAGTGAAGGAGCACGGCGGCCAGGACGGTCAGGATATGACCGAACTCGGTAAATTCGTTCGCGACATCTTCAAGCTCAATGCAGCCAGCAAGAACTTCCGTATCTTCGGACCGGATGAGACGAACTCCAACCGTCTGAACGCTGTATTCGAGACCGAGAACCGCGACTGGAACTCCGAGATCTATGACAATGATGATCATTTGGCTGTAGACGGCCGTGTTATGGACTCCATGCTTTCCGAGCACATGTGCGAAGGCTGGCTGGAAGGCTACCTGCTCACCGGACGTCACGGTTTCTTCGCGACCTACGAGGCATTTGCCCGTATCATCGACTCCATGGCTGCTCAGCACGCGAAGTGGATGAAGGTCTGCAACCAGCTGCCTTGGAGAGAGGAGATCGCTTCCCTCAACCTGATCATGGCAGCCACCGTATGGCAGCAGGACCACAACGGATTTCCACACCAGGATCCCGGTTTCATGGATCACATCGCAA
>ONPC01000239.1 GCA_900319565.1 uncultured Eubacteriales bacterium
CTGTCCCTGGAGCAGAGCCAGCTCATTGACCAGGACCTGTATATGAACAATAAGACGACGGAGATGTCCGTGATGCGGGATGGCAGCGCGCTCGATTACTGCCGCCTGCATGATATCACCATTCAGGCGTGGTCGCCGCTGCAGTTCGGCATGTTCCGCGGCGTGTTCGTGGACCATCCGGAGTTCCCGGATCTGAATGTCGCGCTGGAGAACCTGGCAGAGCAGTACGGCGTGTCGAAGACCGCGATCGCGATCGCGTGGATCCTGCGCCACCCTGCGAAGATGCAGGCCATCGCCGGCACCATGAACCCCGAGCATCTGAAGGAGATCGTGGACGCGTGCAAGGTGAATTTGAGCCGCGAGGAGTGGTACCGCCTGTATCTGGCATCCGGTAAATTCCTGCCGTGATTACAATTTGTGAATTAAAACGGGGCGCATCGTAAGAGAACGATGCGCCCCGTCAGCGTTTCTATAACTCTTAAATTATTTCTTTTTCGTGAGTTTCTCGTAACCTTCCAGCTTCTTTCCGGTGAGCTTCTCGTAGCCCTCCAGATAGATGTTGATGGTCTTATCAACGACTTCCTGAGGCAGTTTCCATTTGTGATCCTTCTCGTCGTGAGCCTTGAGCCAGTCACGCGCGAACTGCTTATCATAGGAAGGCTGGCCATGGCCGGGCTCGTAACCTTCGAGCGGCCAGAAACGGGAGCTGTCAGGAGTGAGCATCTCGTCGCCGACGACGATCTGGCCCTTTTCATCCAGACCGAACTCGAACTTCGTGTCTGCGATGATGATGCCGCGGGTCAGAGCGTAATCCGCGCATTTTTTATAGAGGAGGAGGCTATAGTCGCGAAGTTTTTCGGCGTATTCCTGGCCCTTGCCGGGGAAACGTTTCTCCAGATAGTCGATGGACTGCTCGAAAGAGATGTTCTCATCGTGGTCGCCGATCTCCGCCTTCGTGGAAGGGGTGTAGATGGGCTCAGGCAGTTTGTCGGACTCCTTCAGGCCTTCCGGAAGCTTGATGCCGCATACGGTGCCGTTCTCGCAGTAGCTTTTCCAGCCGCTGCCGGTGATGTAACCGCGGACAATGCACTCTACGGGGAGCATGTTCAGCTTGCGGCACATCATGCTGTTTCCATCGAAACGCTTTTTGCGGAAGAACGGGGGCATTTCGTTCACATCCACGGTGATCATGTGGTTGGGAAGAATGTCCTTCGTCATGTCAAACCAGAATTTACTCATCTGGGTGAGGACGGTGCCCTTCTTCGTGACGGTGTTTTTGAGAATTACGTCAAAACAACTGATGCGGTCGGTGGCTACGATGATGAGGCTGTCGCCGTTATCGTAGATCTCGCGAACCTTGCCTTCTTTGATCGGCTTCATTGTTTCGCTCATGTTCTACCTCCTGATATGGTTCATGTTTCGTTCCTGTGCGCGGCCGTTTGTACAGACTGTAAGCACGCAGAACAACTATGGGACAATGACATCGCTGTCATTTAGACATAAAGTATAGCACAGGGACTGTAAAAAAACAAGAATAAGAATGAAAAAGCCGGTACCATCTTGACAACCCCTAATAATAAGGAGTAAAATGTATAAAAATCCCCTCATAATGAGGATAGAATCGGGAGAGAACTATGAAGTCAAAGGGACCGTTGGAATTTGCTCTGAGCGAGGGCATTACCCCGGAAGAGATACATGCACTGCGCAGACGCCTGGGGCTGACACAGCGAGATTTTGCTTCCGCCTTGGGCGTTTCGGTAAAGACGATCGAACGCTGGGAGACGGACGATAAACCCGTGGTCGGTCCGGTGGTCACATTGGCCAGAATTCTATGGGAGTATCCGCAGATCATTGACCGTTTGACCGTTCCGCCGCTTACCATGCCGCACCGCTATTGGTACTCCTGGAGGGAGTATCGCTGCACTCTGATCGATGTGGACGACCGTAAGCGGCAGATCATGGTGAAGGATTTCACGCTGGACCGCAGTAAGAAGGCGTTTGGCGTGATCTCGGCACCAACCTATGAGGATTTCGAGGAGCTGGTGGCATATCGTTGCGGCATCTCGGGACTTGATGGGGCGGAAGTGCGGAGGGTGTTTCGTGAGAAAGGGCTTTCCGAGTATGATCTGGTGCAGCTGCTGCGTATAACGGGTGGGCGCCTGGCGTCGGATGAGTTCAGCCTGATCCTCGCCGAAGAAGATAAAACCGAGGGGTAAAAACGTTTGAACCGGAAAGGTATGGTCAGACGAAGGAATTCGCCAGAGACCCGGGTGGATCAAGAAGTGTGAATAAATGAATACAAATGTAAAAAGCGGCCGCCGGAGTTTCCGGCGGCCGCTTTGAGCGGAAGAATAATAGGCAGGTTTGCGCCCCGCGGTGCTACGCCGCGGAGCCGTGTTGCAAGTTTGAAGAAAACCTTATGAAATGGTAATGGTCTTCTTGGTTTCGGCCTCGGGCTGAGGCTGCTTTTTCGGAATGGTCAGGGTGAGCACGCCGTTCTGGAATGCGCCCTGAATGTCATCTTCATTCAGTTCGTCGCCTACATAGAAGCTACGGCTGTAGTGGCCGCTGTAGCGCTCCTTGCAAATGTAGTGGTTATCCTGGTCCTCGGTCTCGTTTTCCGTGTTATGGGTAGCGGTAACGGTCAGGTAGCCGTTCTTAAGCTCCGCATTGATCTCATCTTTCTTAAAGCCCGGAAGATCCATAACGACGCTGTAGCCGTTTTCGTCTTCCTTTATATCGGTCTTCATCATAGTTTCGGTCTTGCGTGTCGACATCGGCCAAAAAGCGTTACTGAACAGGTCATCCCACATGTTTCTTGCAAAATCGTTTGACAAATAATTTCTTCTCGACATAATGTCCTCCTTCTGCCGCGAACTTACGCGGCCTGTGCGGGACTTTTTTTAAGTCCCCTTTCCTTTGTTGCACCTATGTTATAGCACAGATTGTTAGCACTGTCAATAGGTGAGTGCTAATAAAAATTGTGAAATTTTTGTGAACTCACTATTTGTCAGACAACTTAGCGAGTTTTTCGAGGCAAAGCCTTCTTTTAACACAATTTCGGAGCAAAGGGTGTTGTCCGAACTTCGGATCCAAAGTCATCAGGACAAAAAAGAGGCCCAAACGGCCTAAAGGCGACTCCCGAAGTGGAAAACAGGGGAGGCTGGAACTGCCTATAGTGGATTGGATGCGTATGGGCAGTCTTCGGAGGGGGAACCAGTGGGGGTAGAACTGCCTATAGTCGGGTAGGCGCGTATAGGCAGTCTTCGGAGGGGAAACCAGGGGTCATGAGGCGCGACTTGTGCGAATTTCGAAAGTGTGGTATGATGGAACGCGTGAGTTTGAAAATATTCCCATTTATATAGGTAGAGGAGGTTCTGATTTAAGATGAAGAAGTTTAAGACATTGTTCACGGTGGGCTGTCTGGCTCTGGCCATGACGGCATGTAATAAAGATACGGCACCGACGACGGCGGCAGATCCGGCCACACAGGAAGTTCAGACAACCGTTGCAGATCCTACAGAGGAACCGCAGGCACCTGCGGACACGACGGCGGTGAAGCCGGAGGAAACGAAGGCGACTGAGGAAGCAAAGCCCACGGAAGAAGTGAAAGTAACCGAGGCGCCGAAGGAGACAGAAGCTCCGAAGGCCACGAAGGAAGCGAAAGAGGAAACGGCCGTGATCACACTTGCCGATGGCGGTAAGACGACCGTGGAAGGCGGAGCGAAGGACTGCGTATTCCTCGAAGGTAAGGCAGTCATTATCCAAAAGCCCGGCAACTACGAGTTGAAGGGAAAGCTGACCGACGGCCAGGTCCGCGTGGAAGTGACGAAGGAAGACAAGGTCGAGATCCTGTTTAACGGCGTGGACATTACAAATAAGAACGGCGCGCCTTTCTATGCGGTATCGGCCGATAAGGTGATCATCGAGCTGAAGAAGGACACGACGAACACGCTTACCGATGCGCAGAATTACGAGCTGGAGGAAGGCGTGGACGAACCGAACGCATGCCTGTTTTCGAAGGACGATCTGACCATTAAGGGGAAGGGAGCTCTGGTCGTAACCGGAAACTACAACAACGGTATTGTGACGAAGGACGACCTGAAGATCAGCGGAGGTACCATCACCGTTAAAGCGAAGAAGAACGGCATACGTGGTAATGAAAGCATTACGATCAAAGACGGAACCATCACGGTAGACGCCGTTAAGGACGGCTTTAAGGTCTCCGAGGAAGAGGACGTCGAGAAGGGCTTCTTCCTGATGGAAGGCGGCACCGTGGTCGTCGATGCGGGGGATGACGCGATCCAGGCAGTCACTTCCGTGAAGATCGAAGACGGCACCGTGACCTACCGCGCGGATGGCAACGACATCAAGTGCGATGGCACCATCGAGGTAAAAGAAGGCGCCATGACGGAGAAGACGAAGTAAGAATTGATCGATCAGAAGCAGAGATAAAAGCTATGCAGGAAGAATTTCTGAAACAACAGAATGAACTGCGCGACCGGATAGAACCGGTTGACAAATTTGAAATCAAAGACGTAAAGTGCGTTGCCGGCGTTGACCTGGCGTACTGGAAATACAATGATGCAGAGTATGCGGTCTGCTGTGTTGTCATCATAAATGCTGACACGCATAAGGTGGTGGAAAAGAAGCACTGCAGCGGAAAGATCGAAGTGCCGTATATGCCCGGATTTCTTGCATTCAGAGAGCTTCCGTTGATCCTGAAAACGGTGGCTTTACTGGAAACCAGTCCGGATATCTTCGTGTTTGACGGGAACGGCTATCTTCACCCGCGCCATATGGGCATCGCTACGCACGCTTCCTTTTATCTAAACAAGCCGACGTTTGGAGTTGCAAAGTCCTATTTTCGCGTCGATAAGCAGACGGATTACATTGAACCTGAAAATGAAGCCGGAAGCTTTACGGATATCGTCATAGACGGTGAAGTGTATGGCAGGACGCTGAGAACGCATAAGGATGTCAGACCGGTCTTCGTTTCCGTGGGGAATTATATATCCCTGGATACAGCCTGTGCCCTCGCGATGAAACTGACCGACCGGGAGAGCCATGTTCCCGTTCCTACAAGGCTCGCAGATCTGGAAACGCACATTGAACGAGAAAACGAACAAAGAAGGATGGCTGATATCCGATGATCGAAACGTCCGTATCCCGGCTTTGATAAAAGGTATATGGAATTTTGAAATTCACTTTAGGGTTCACTTTAGGGTGCACCGCATTTGGTCAAATGAAAAAGTAAATTCCGTTTGAACCATGAAAAATGGGCTGAGAGGCGTTTTTGAGAGTTTATTCTTAGGAAATACCCTTTATAAGGCCCGAAAAATGTGCTAAAATCAGTATGTCGAAACTGTTTGTTCACATGGCAAACAGACGACTGGAGCAGCTTGAGAAATTCTAAATTCCACCCGTTTTGTGCAGAAAAACATATATTCGGATGGCCGTCTGTCTGCTCTGGAATCAAGTGAAGTGATTATTGATCACGGTGTTCTAAGAGTGCCGGTTTTAGCAAGACGTTGTCTGGGGAGACTTTATGCTGTCCTGTTAAGGCCGGTATTCTTTTGTCTATAAGGAGATCAGCCAGGTCGAAAGGCGTGGAGCCATTCAGACTGTCTCTGGCGGTTGAGTTGATGTGGCTTGCCATGAGGTTGATATCCTCCTGAGTATACTTGTTCATGCTTCGCCCTTTGGGGATTATGTAGCGGATGTACTCATGGTTTTTCTCCAGCCGTCCTTTTTGATTGGATACATAGGGGTCGCAGTAAAAGACTTTTGTCCGAAGCGTTCCGGCGTCATTCCTTTCAATACTCCACGGATCCTTAAATTCAGGCCCGTTGTCGGTCAGAAGGATCGGGAAATACTTTCTGAAAGTACGTATCCCTATGGTATTGCAAAGGTTATTGATGGCATTACTTACGCTCTTCTGCGTGCAGTC
>ONPC01000238.1 GCA_900319565.1 uncultured Eubacteriales bacterium
ACTGTATTACGGCAAATACGATATCACATCCGATCTGATGGATCTGATGAATACGGATGTCTACAATATGATCTCAAAGAATTCCAAGGGAGAGGCAGTGTTCGATACGATACGAAGCCCGGCTCCCGGTATCATTATGTTCAGTTATGATAACTATGTGAACCTGAAGCAGGACGAGATCAACGAAAGCTTTTTCAATAGATCCAAATATGACTTGAAGAAGATCCCTGCCGGATCCTATATAGAGAACGGAACCCCTTTATACCGTATCGTTAAGTCCGATGCATTTTCCGTGATCTTTCCGCTGAAGGATGAGGATAAGCTCCAATATTTCCTGAGTCAGAAGATATCGATTTTGTTTAAAGAGCAGGGCGTCACGCTGGAAGGCGCATATATGCATTTCACCGGTGCAGACGGAAAGAGTTATGCACGCGTGGATTTTACCGGAAACGGTTATCCTTTCTTAAATACCCGGTTCGTGAATATCCAGATCGCGGACAGCAGTATCTCCGGCTTTAAGATCCCTGTGTCTTCCGTAACAGAGAAAGAATACTATACGGTGCCGAAAGATTACGTCAATACTTCGAAATCGACCCCTTACATGATGGTTTATACGGACCGAGGCGAACTGTCCAAACGTCAGGTATCCATCCTGCGGTCTACGGAAGACGAGTTCGTTATTTCCGTATCGGATGTCAAATCGGGAGATGAATTATATTATAAGCCGGATGAAGATGTCGCTGTAACCCCCGCCGACCCTCAGGAGGAGACGGCCAATCTGCGGTATCGCCTGTTTAATATGCAGAAGGTCAAAGGCGTGTATAACATTGACCGCGGATATACGGTATTCAAGCCGATCGACATCATCTATACCACCGGTGACGGATATTACATCATCGATAAGCAGGCACCTTTTACCGTGAAGGAATATGAGCGCATTTCCATCAATGCAAATGAGTACGAAGAAGGAGATTTCGTCTACTGATGATTAGTGTAAAAGAAAATCTCAACGATATAAAACAAAGAATTGAAAAATCGGCATTAAAAAGCGGAAGAAATCCCGCTGAAATAACCTTGATTGCAGTCAGTAAAACCAAGCCTGTGAGCATGCTGCAGGAAGCTTATGATGCCGGCCAGAGAATTTTTGGCGAAAACAAAGTTCAGGAGCTCTGCGATAAGATCCCGCAGATGCCTGCGGACACCGAATGGCACCTGATCGGACATTTGCAGCGAAACAAGGTAAAGTATATAATAGGGCAAAATCAGCCCTCTCTTATACATTCTGTAGATTCGGAGCGTTTGGCCGCCGAGATCGACAAAGAGGCTAAAAAGAGGGGAGTAACGGTCGATATTCTGCTGGAAGTAAACGTGGCAAATGAGGAAACAAAGTTCGGAATCTCCCTCGAACAGGTGCCCGAAATGATCGATAAGATCGCCGCTTTTTCCAGCCTCCGTATACGCGGCCTGATGACCATTGCTCCATATGTGGAAAAACCCGAAGAAAATCGTAAAATTTTTCAAGATTTGCGCAAAGTTTTCCTTGACAATCAGTCGAAAAAAGCACATAATGTATGTATGGATGTTTTGTCCATGGGAATGACGAACGATTTTGAGGTCGCAGTCGAAGAGGGCGCGACTATGGTGAGGGTCGGAACCGGTATTTTCGGTGAGAGAGACTACTCCATGAAATCGTGAGTCTGTACTGACAGAATAACAAGAGCGATACATCGTGTATACATAGATTATTAGATTTCGGAGGGAGAAAAAACTATGGGATTTATGGAGAACTTCAACTTCAAGAACATTTTCAAGATCAATCCTGACTCGGATTACGATGATTTTGACGATGAAGACTTCGAAGATGAGTTGGAAGAAGAGGAAGAGGAATTTGCGGCACCTAAGAAGTCAAGATTTTTCCGCAAGAAGAAAGAAAAGTATTCCGAGGAAGAAGAGGATCTGGATGAGGCACCTGCAAAGACATATGCTTCAACTGATTTTTCCCGCAAGGCGAAAGAAGCCGAGCCTGCTCCTCGTAGTTTCGGACCTCGTCAGGTAACAACAGGAGGTGCGACGAAAGTGAATCTTCGTAACGCTAACGTAAACGAAATCAGTCTGATCAAACCGAAGAACGATGACGATGCTAAGGCAGCGATCGATGCGTTAAAAGATGGCAAGACCGTTATCCTGAATCTCGACGGTTTAAACAACGAACTGGCACAGCATGTATTTGATTACATTTCCGGCGCTAGTTATTGCATGGGATGCAATCTGGACACGATCGCCAGCAGCATTTTCGTTTTCAGTCCGATCCATGTACAGCTCTCCGGTGATTTCAAGGGTGATGCTAAGGGACTGGAGACTTCTTCAAGCAGTTTCCGCACGACCAGATATAATGAGTATTGATTCCAAGTATAATCCCGCGGATGATCAAGCGGAATTACTTCTTACAAAACGTCATTTGATAGATCTGGCAGATCGTTGTGAGCAACGTTCCATTCCGATGTTCAGCCGGTTTTTGAACCTGGCAGAACAGTCGTTGATCGCAGAGGATAGCGATGCTTTTTCCGGTGTTACTATTCGAATGGAAGGCGGCCATACATTTGCCGAACGAAGAGTGGCCTGTTTTTATCCGAGGGGTGCTCAGTATTTTGAAGATACTGCGCCCCCTTTTTCTATGATTACGTTTCGGCCGAAAAACGGGAAGTTTGCCGAGAAGCTATCGCATCGGGATGTGCTGGGAACATTGATGGGGCTGAATATCGATCGTTCCTGCATCGGGGAC
>ONPC01000237.1 GCA_900319565.1 uncultured Eubacteriales bacterium
AAATTCATTGCGGACCGCAAGGGCAATATCGTGGCTCGTTTCGAGCCGACCGCTCCGATGGAGCAGGTCGAGGCCTGTGTGGTATCTCTGCTGAAAGGGGATGACCTGACGAAGCGGGATGCACTGGAGGTCATGGAGACGCGCAGAAGCAGCCGTAAGTATACGGATCAGAGAGTGCCGAAGGATGTGATCGAGAAGATCGTCCGTGCGGGAACCTACGCAGCGACCGGCATGGGACGTCAGGCGCCGATCATGATCGTCGTGGAAAATGAAGCGCTCAGAGATCGTCTCTCTGCGATGAATGCAGCCGTTATGGGTGCGACCATGGATCCGTTCTATGGCGCTAAGCAGGTCATCGTAGTTCTGGCTGACCGAAACGTTGCGACTTATGTCTATGACGGCAGTCTGGTCATGGGGAACCTCATGAATGCGGCGGAAGCGCTCGGCGTTTCTTCCTGCTGGATCCACCGTGCAAAGGAAGTTTTTGACAGCGAAGAGGGTAAGCAGATCCTCAAGGATCTCGGCATCGAAGGCGACTACGAAGGCATCGGCAACCTGATCATCGGATACGATGACGGCGGTAAACGCCCAGCGGCGCCTCGCAAATCCAACTATGTATACTGGGCCGAATAACTGCCCGTTTTAATATCCCCGGTGCGGCCTCTTTGAGGCCGCTCTTTTTGATTAAAAATGATTGATTTATCGGCAGAGGTGATTTATAATTTAAATAAGCGTTTAAACGTGCCCAAGCGATCGCATTGTGAAGCGGTCGTCTGAGTTCAGAGAATTCAACGCGGAACCGATAGAAAAGAGGCAGTATGGACAGTAAGATGATATGGCAGGTGGTGCAGGGACTTTTGATCCCGTTTGCGGGTACGTCGCTTGGCGCGCTTTGCGTGTTGTTCATGAAGAAGGAACTGAATGAGGGCGTCCGGAAGGCGCTCACAGGATTTGCGGCCGGTGTCATGGTGGCGGCCAGCGTCTGGAGTTTGCTGATACCGGCGCTGGAGCAGGCGGAGCAGGAAGGCATGGGAAAACTGGCGTTTATCCCGGCGGCGGTCGGCTTTTGCTTCGGTATGGTGTTTTTGCTCGTGCTGGACTGCGTGATTCCGCACATGCATATGGATGAAACGAAGGACGGACCTGAAAGCCATTTGAAGAAGACCACGATGCTCGTTCTGGCAGTCGTGCTTCACAACATACCCGAGGGTATGGCGGTCGGCGTCGTATACGCCGGTTTTGTTACGGGCAATGCGGGCATTACCGCGGCGGGAGCGTTATCGTTGTCGCTCGGTATCGCGATCCAGAACTTCCCGGAGGGCGCCATCATCTCGATGCCGCTCGCAGCAAACGGAATGAAAAAGAGCAAAGCCTGCATGCAGGGTATTCTGTCGGGAATCGTGGAGCCGATCGCGGCGTTTCTTACGATCCTGCTCACCGGAATTGTCGTTCCGTTCCTTCCGTATTTGCTGAGTTTTGCGGCAGGCGCGATGATCTACGTTGTCGTGGAAGAATTGATCCCGGAAATGTCCGAAGGAAAGCATTCAAATGTGGGAACCATTCTCTTTATGCTGGGTTTTACGACCATGATGATTTTAGATGTAGCCCTTGGTTAAAAATAACAGAAAGGATAAGCTTTCAGGCGAAATCTTTGTAAATAATTCCGAAAAACAAGGCGGTGTTGCTTGCTTTTCTGACGCTGCTATGGTATACTCAATACCAGCGGAAGGTGTCGGAAAACATATCAACGAGTAAGTTCA
Organism: uncultured Eubacteriales bacterium; assembly: GCA_900319565.1. GTDB lineage: Bacteria > Bacillota > Clostridia > Lachnospirales > Lachnospiraceae > UBA1201. The sequence goes on from ONPC01000237.1 coordinate 1,761, forward strand.
TGTTTTGTTTTATCCGGATAGATCATGCGGCTCGGTAGCGTCAGCGATATCGGGTCGCATTTTTCATGGAATGGGGACCGGGACTGCCCAGGGGAATAGATAGAGGAACCCGAGGAACCTTTCGAAGGTGAGGTATATATGAAAGTCGTGATCATAGGAGGAGTTGCCGGCGGAGCTACGGCGGCTGCCAGAATACGAAGATTGGATGAAGAAGCGCAGATCGTGATGTTGGAGCGTTCGGGGTTTGTTTCTTATGCAAACTGCGGATTGCCTTATTATGTGGGAGGAGCGATCGAAGATTCGGGAGATCTTACGATCCAGACGCCGCAGGGCTTTTGGAACCGGTATCGCATCGATGCGCGCGTACTGTCGGAAGTAATAAAGATCCATCCGGATACGAAGAAAGTGACCGTGAAAAACCTTCGGACCGGTGAGATCTATGATGAAAGTTATGATAAATTGATTCTGTCCCCCGGAGCCAGGCCCGTGATCCCTAAGGGAGCGGACACGAAGGCACCCGGTGTGTTTACGGTGCGCAGCGTCGAAGATACGCTCGCCATACGTAAGTATATCGAGGATCATGCACCGCAGAAAGCGGTGATCGCAGGCGGAGGGTTTATTGGCCTCGAGATGGCGGAAAACCTGATCCGCAAGGGCATCGAGGTCACCATTTTGCAGGGCGCGAAACACATGTTCATGCCGCTCGATGAGGACATGGCCATGTTGGTCCATTCGGAGCTTCATCGCCGCGGCGTCCATATGCGCACGGGCGTGATGGTGGAGACCGTTGCGGCAGAAAAAACCGGCCTGGTCACGACCATGGCAGACGGTGAGAGGATGGAGTCCGATCTGGTCATTCTGGCCATCGGAGTTCTGCCGGAGACGGAACTGGCTGTACAGGCAGGCCTTTCGCTTGGGGCGAAAAACAGCATTTCGGTCAATGCACACATGCAGACCTCAGATCCGGATATTTATGCGGTCGGAGATGCGGTCACGATCAAAAACGCCGTGACCGGCAAAGACGCGCTGATGGCACTGGCGGGTCCCGCGAATAAACAGGCCCGCATAGCCGCGGACCATATCTGCGGGAAGACAAAGCATGCTTATAAGGGAGCACTGGGAACCTCGGTGATCCGGATCTTCGACCTGACGGTGGCTACTACGGGAATCAACGAATTTACCGCCGGCTCACTGGGCTATACCGTGGATAAGATCCTTCTGGCGGCTCCGTCGCACGCTTCCTACTATCCGGGAGCGAGTATGATGACGATAAAGGTGCTCACGGATCATGCGACCGGAAAACTGTTGGGTGCACAGATCGTGGGACACGACGGCGTTGATAAACGAATCGATGTGCTGGCCACGGCTTTGTTTGCCGGACTTAGCGGCTCCGACCTGAAGGATCTGGATCTGGCCTACGCGCCGCCGTACTCTTCGGCAAAAGACCCGGTGAACATGGCAGGTTTCATGCTCGAAAACCTTCGGGAGGGAACGCTGAAGCAGTTTTATTAT
>ONPC01000236.1 GCA_900319565.1 uncultured Eubacteriales bacterium
ATCCAGCAAGGCCGTGATCGAAGTGACCTCTTTCACGCGTTCCTCAAGCAGGGAGATCGTAGCTTCGTCCGCATCCGGCATCAGCTGCAGGATCATGCCGCCGGCGCATTTCACGGTGTTGTCCTTCGACATCAGGACACCCAATCCAACCGAGGAAGGTGTCTGCTCGCTCGTCGCAAAATAATAGGTCAGATCCTCCGCGATCTCGCTCGTAACGAGGATCGTATCTCCGATATAAGGTTCCTTCAGGCCAATATCTTTGATGACCTGAAGCACGCCGACGCCGACCGCCGATGCCACATCGAGTTTTCCTTTTGCATTGGCGGGAAGCATAACGACCGGATTGTTTGCATAGCCTTTAACATTTCCATTCGCATCTGCCGTAACGGTCAGCCCTTCGATGGGGCCGTCGCCGTTTATCTTGATGGTCAGAAGGTCCGCGTCGTTTTTCATCATGGCGCCCATCATAACACCGCCGGTTAAAAGCCTGCCTAAGGCCGCCGTAACGACAGGGCTCGTATTATGCGCTTTTCTGGCAAATTCGACCAGATCCCGGGTCGTAGCAAAAAAGCCGCGAATTCGGCCTTGTGCGGCCGTTACACGTATAAAATAATCTCCCATATCTCCTCTTTCCGCGTTTATTTCGCTTTTTTCATCTGCTCTCTGCAGACAAAGAACAAACGCTCTGCCGACGCTCCGGCTTCTTTACATCTGCCGTTTTCGTCGACTTCATATATGCCTTCCGCCTTAAGTCCGGATTCGGTGATCGCCGCCAGCACTTCCTGCGTCGTAAATGCAGTCTGCTCGTGGACTTCCTCTGCGCGGACGTAGGTCTTACCCTCCTCATCTTCGGGAAGGAACATGGTCAGACGATAGGTGTTTTTCTTCGTCGTCTCATTGAATTCATTGTCCCAGATCAGCGCCATGTCTTCACGGACATCGGTGTAGGTACGGTCAGCCGCGACATCCCGGAAATAATGCAAGGTCTTGATATCAAAGATAAAAATACCGCCGGGATCCAGATAGTTGTTCACCAACCGCAGAATTCCGGTCAGTTCCTCTGTATTCGCAGCGTAATTCACGGTATCACTTAAAGAAACGATCGCACGCGCGGTCCCGTAAAGTTCAAACGAACGCATGTCCTGCTGAAGGAAAAGCACCGGATGCTTCTGCTGTGCGCCGTTTGCTTCCTCCGTATCCAGGCTCTCATAGTATTTCTCGCGCGCCGTCTCCAGCATGGATTCGGAAAGGTCGATACCGATCATATCGTAGCCCAGATCACGCAAGAGCAACGTAAACGTTCCGGTCCCGCATCCCAGATCCAGAACCAGATCGTCTGCAGCCACGCCGTATTCGTCAAATATACGTTTGAGAAAACATGTGTAGCCCTCATAAGGGATCTCGTCCATGCATTCATCGTAAATTTGCGCAAAATCAAAGTAAGGACTTGACATTTTCCTTCTCCTGTGGAAAATAAAGAGTATAATTCCATCTGACTTAAAGGAGCAGTTATGAAAAAACACTCTTTCAAACAGATCCTCGTGATCGTAGTGATCGCGGTGATCGTGATCTTAGATATATTGGCTCTCGTCTTCGCATTGACCGACAGTGAGGATCTTCATAAATTAAGCTGGATCTTCTTTTTCCTGTCCATTGCGATCCCGTTCTTTATCTTCATTCATCTCAAGGTGCTGGATCTGATCCGTAAGACACACGAGGTCGATTCCATAAAAGAGGCGATGTCCGAAGATAAAACGGATGACGAAACTACTTGATAAATTCCGCCATGATACGGTTGGAAACTTCCGCGCCGCGCGGGGTGAGCACATACGCTTCCCGCGGGGCGTATTTTTTTGTCATAAGCCCCTGTTGGATAAAACGTTCGAACATCGCAGGCGGGTATGCGGTTTCGACGCTTCTTCCGAACTTGCTTCGGAAGTTTTCGCAGTCGATCCCCTCCTCCAGCATGCGTAGCCCGAGGAAGCAGAATTCCTCCATCTCGTTCTCAGGCGGGACCTGCGTTATCGTGCCGGAAGTCGGATGCTCGAGGTATTCCTGCAGATCTTTGGTATTCTCGGTACGGATACCCGGATCGCCGAAGAAAAAGCCCGAGGCTCCCAAGCCGACGGCCAGGTAATCCTGCATTCTCCAGTAACGTAGATTATGTCGGGATTCAAAGCCCGGCTTCGCGAAATTCGATATCTCGTACCGGGTCATCCCGGCTAACTGCGTCCAGGAAAACAGGATCTCCTCCATCTGCGCGATTTCCTCCTCCGAGGGAAGGATCGCTCTTTGGGAGTGGTAAAGTTCGTAAAACGGCGTGCCCTCCTCGATGATGAGCTGGTATGCCGAAAGATGCTCCGGGGCAATGTACAGAATATCTTCCAGACTCTTCGCGAACTCTTCTACGGTCTGTCCGAATACACCGTACATCAGATCGATGTTGATATTTTCAAAACCGGCCTTCAAGGCCGCTTCGTACGTAACAAATATATCCGCAGCAGAATGCACGCGCCCCAACGTACCCAGGACCGAATCACAAGTGGACTGTGCCCCGATACTCAAACGATTGATTCCGGCTTTCCGCAGCATCATCAGTTTCACCACGTCTCCCGCAGTATTCGGGTTCACTTCGATGGTCCATTCATAATCCGGCGCGATCGTAAAAGCGCCCCGAATGGCGTTGCAGATGCGCATGATCTGTTCTCCGGACAGTACGGAAGGGGTACCGCCTCCGATATAAACCGTGTCCACCACGTAGCGGTCTGCGCAGGCCCGCGCCTGCTCGTTGATGTTTTGGATCAGCGCCTGCACATAGGCTTCCCGGATCTCTTCGTTTTCCACAGGAAACGAAAGGAAGTCACAGTAACTGCATTTCCGGACACAAAACGGAACATGTACATAGATACCTAACGATCGTTTTTCGGCCATGGTCACTCCTCATCCAGCTTCAGAACGGACATAAACGCCTTCTGCGGCACTTCGACATTACCGATCTGACGCATGCGCTTCTTACCTTCCTTCTGCTTCTCCAGAAGTTTTCTCTTTCTTGAGATATCGCCGCCGTAGCACTTAGCGAGCACATCCTTACGCATGGCTTTGACCGTCTCACGGGCAATGATCTTATTACCCACGGCTGCCTGGATCGGGATCTCGAACAGATGGCGCGGTATCTCCTCCTTCAGTTTTTCACACATTTTGCGGCCGCGCTCGTATGCATTGTCCGCATGAACGATGAACGAAAGCGCGTCGACTTCTTCATGGTTGATCAAAATATCCAGTTTCACGAGTTTGGACTCAACGTAGCCCTTTAACTCGTAGTCAAACGATGCATAGCCCTTCGAACGGGACTTCAGAGCGTCAAAGAAATCGTAGATGATCTCGTTGAGCGGCAGTTCGTACTTAAGCAGGGCGCGCGTCGTCTCGATGTATTCCATGCCGAGGTAGACGCCGCGGCGGTTCTGGCACAGCTCCATGATGGGGCCGATGAATTCCGTGGTCACCATGATCTCGGCGGAAACGACCGGTTCCTCCATGGACAGGATCTCCGAAGGATCCGGCAGGTTCGACGGGTTCGTCAGGTCGATCTGCGTTCCGTCGGTCTTGTTGACATGATAGACAACGCCGGGCGCCGTCGTGACCAGATCCAGATTGTATTCGCGTTCCAGACGCTCCTGGATGATCTCCAGGTGCAAAAGGCCCAAAAAACCGCAGCGGAAACCAAAGCCCAGGGCAATGGATGTCTCCGGCTCAAAAAACAAAGAAGCATCGTTTAGCTGCAGTTTCTCAAGTGCATCCCGAAGGTCGCCGTATTTGGCGCCGTCCGCAGGATACAGGCCGCAGTAGACCATGGATTGTACTTTTTTATAACCGGGTAGCGGCTCGGCAGCCGGCCGGTTTAGTTCGGTAATGGTGTCGCCCACCATCGTATCTTTCACGTTTTTGATGCTGGCGGTGATGTATCCGACCATTCCCGCCGGAAGCTCTTCGCACTCAATAAAACGGCCGGCGCCGAAATAGCCGACCTCAACGACGTTCGCAGTCGCTCCCGTCGCCATCATCTTGATCGCCATGCCCTTACGCACGGTGCCTTCCTTGATGCGGCAGAACACGATTACGCCTTTATAAGAATCGTAAATGGAATCGAAAATAAGCGTCTTCAGCGGGGCCTCGGGATCCCCCTGCGGTGCGGGAATCTTCGTTACGACCTGCTCCAAGACCTCTTCGATATTGATGCCGTTCTTCGCGCTGATCAGAGGGGCATCCTGCGCCTCTAAACCGATCACGTCCTCGATCTCGTGAATGACACGCTCCGGCTCCGCGCTGGGCAGGTCGATCTTATTGATGACCGGAAATACATCCAGGTCGTGATCCAGTGCCAGATAGACATTGGCCAGCGTCTGCGCTTCAATGCCCTGCGCCGCATCGACGACCAGAATGGCACCGTCACAGGCCGCCAGGCTGCGGGATACTTCATAGTTGAAGTCCACATGTCCGGGCGTATCGATCAGGTTGAAGATATATTCGTTCCCGTCGTTCGCTTTATAGATGATGCGGCAGGCCTGCGCCTTGATCGTAATGCCTCTCTCGCGCTCCAGATCCATGTTATCCAGGACCTGCGCCTGCATTTCCCTCTGTGTAAGAAGCCCGGTTTTCTCGATGATGCGGTCCGCCAGGGTAGACTTACCGTGATCGATGTGGGCAATGATGCAAAAGTTTCGAATTAGTTTCTGATTGATGGACATAGTTACTCCGTAAGTATTTTACTATCTGCCGTAGATGATCTGGTTCAGCAGATTTCGGTTCGCCGTAATGTCTACGGCCAGAACGCTCTTCCCGTTGATCCGGACGCTGCTGCCGGTACCATCCCAAGGCACACGGAATTCCGAAATACTATATTTTAATGTGGACGGCATGCTCCATACCAGGTCGTTCAGTACGCCCTGCGGCATGTTTGTCGCGATCTTGGGCAATGCGACATTCAGAAAGCTGTTTAACTCTCCGAGGCCCATACCGCGAAGTTTGCCCGCAACGGTCTGAAGTACCTTGCGCTGCCGTTGTGTACGCGCATAATCCGATCCGACATAGCGGATACGTGCATAAGCGAGTGCCTGCGGACCGTTCAAATGGTTCATGCCGGCATTTGTGATCTTATTCTGCGCGGTCGATGCGGAGTTTACATGTGGAAGCTCTGCGGCCGTCAGATTGATATCGATACCGCCGACTGCATCGACGATATCCATGAAACTGAAGAAGTTGACGCGGGCAAAATAATCGATATGGATACCGAAGTTTGCTTCGATGGTCTGCATCAAAAGGTTCGCGCCGCCGTAAGCATGTGCCGCATTCAGACGATTGTTGCCGCGACCCGGGATGGCCACATAACTGTCTCGCATCAAAGATGTAAGGATGATCTGCTTGGTGTTGCGGTTGATCGACATAATGATCATGGTATCCGAACGTCCCGCATTGCTGTCGGAACGGCTGTCGATACCGATGAGCAGAATATTCAACACATTCGGATCGGCTCCGACCTGCGGGAGTTCACCGTCTCCGGCGCCGCCGTTCTGAAGTCCGACGTTTTCCGCAGTCTTACGCCCTGAATTATAGATACCCGTGCTTCCAGCCACCTTGGTTCCGGATTTTGAGCCGGAAGATCCCGGATTTACCGCGGGCTGGTTCGGAGTTACAGGTGTTGCGGGGTTCGCAGGTTGCGGGTTCTTTGGATCAGACGCCGGCTTCGGGCCGTTATCCGACGGAACTTCGACTTGGATCGGATTCTGTCCCTGGGGATCGTCTTCCGGGTTCGTGAAATCTTCGATCCACGGATCGGTACCCGGATCCATCGTATAGTACGAATCTCCTGCGCTGGCTTTCATCTTTTCTTCATACTCTCGCATGACGCGGGCCAGCTCATCCTCGATAGCCGCGACCTCCTCACTGGGAGAGTCGGACTGACTCGGATCGTTATCTCCGACTTCAGGTTCCAGCGTTTCATTGGCCGCCATCGTGATATCGGGATGGTCAGCATCAACGATCTGCATTTTATTGTAATAATGACTCAGGATAATCTTGTAGGCGATGAACAATCCCACGACCAATATCGCCATGGACATGACGACGATCAAAAGGATCTTGGCCCACTTCGGCATCCTTTTCTTAGATGCTTTGGCAGAAGCTGTCTTTATATCCGGTCTCTTCTTGGGTTTCTTGCGAACCGGTCTTAACTGTTCACTCATTTATGTTCTCCTTTGGGTCGGTCTTCCGTGTTCGACCGTCAATGATGCCCTTCGGGCATAGTTTGCCTTAAGAACCACAAAACAAACCAGACTAATTATACTACAAGCAACAACCAAAGGCAAGTACCCTTGACTTTTTAGGCTTTTTATACTACATTTAAGGCAGTCAAAGGTTGACGCTACAGCCGATATAACCTTGGGGGAGGTTTCCTATGCAACTGCCTAAATCCGGTACGATCCTGTACCACCACGCGGACGCTTCTGCACTTACGATCGATCTGCCGCAAAGCTATCGATATATGCAAATCGGCAAAAGCGGTCCCGACGAAGAACTGAAGAATATGATCGACGATGCTCTGGCTTCGCAGCTGGAAGTGTGTCGACCGAATGCGATCTATTCCTACTTTCCGCTCTCGTTTGAGGAGGATGTTTCCTCCGGTAAATGTAAACATTATCTGATCGACGCCGGCTTCTCGCGTATCTGCTCGGACAGTTTATATAAGCATATCAAGGACTGCAGCGGAGTGTTCCTGTTTGCAGCGACCATCGGCGTCGGCAGCGACCGACTCGCAAAGCGCGATCGACTGAAGAACCGGGCTCTGCCCATGATCCACCAGGGGCTGGGCGCCATGCTGGTCGAAGTCTACTGCGACCTTTTGGAGCAGTACATTTCCGAATCCTATGGCGGAGACGGTGTGTCTTTTGCCACGCGTTACAGCCCGGGTTACGGCGATTTTTCGCTCTCCCACCAGATCGATGTCTTCCGCTTCTTCGGCAAGGCGGCGCGCGATATCGGCCTTTCACTAAACGATTCTCTCCTGATGCAGCCTACCAAATCCGTTACCGCCCTGATCGGCGTAAAGGATGGTTCAGCCCCTGCATCGGAACTACATAAATGATCTACGAGGTATGACTCCATGGAAAGAACATCCATCCTTTCGCAGCTTCATTCCGGCAAAATGCTCTATTTTGACGGAGGTACCGGCTCCATCCTTCAGGAAAACGGCCTGATGCCAGGAGAACTTCCGGAGCGCTGGAACCTGTCGCATGCCGACTTTATACAGAAACTGCATGAGAATTATTTCAAAGCCGGCGCGAATATCATCAAGACCGATACCTTCGGCTTAAACTGCCTGAAGTTTGAGCCCGACGAACTTAAACAGATCGTAAAGGCCGCTCTGGCCAATGCAAACGCGGCTCGCGATGCGGTCGAAGTCTCCGATTCGGAGTTTGCCGGCGCACCGCATTATATTGCCCTCGATATCGGTCCGACCGGTAAGCTGTTAAAGCCGCTCGGTGACCTCGCGTTCGAGGACGCGGTCGATGTATTCAAAAGCATTCTGAAGCCTGCTGCTACGTGTGGAGGCTTTGATCTGGTGCTCATCGAGACCATGAACGATGTTTACGAAGCAAAAGCTGCCGTTCTGGCCGCAAAAGAAACGACCGACGTGCCGATCTTTATCACCACCGTATATGACGAAAACGCAAAGCTTCTGACCGGTGCGGATCCCGAGACCTGCGTCGCATTATTTGAAGGTCTGGGCGTAGCCGCCGTCGGACTGAACTGCTCGTTAGGTCCGCGTCAGATGGCTCCCATCGTGCCTCGTCTCGTTGCAGCTGCGAGCATCCCCGTGATCGTCAACCCGAACGCCGGCCTGCCCCGCTCGGAAAACGGAAAGACCGTATACGATGTCGACCCGGAGGATTTCGCCGAATGTATGGCAGAGATCGCTAAGGCCGGCGCCAATATCATCGGAGGCTGCTGCGGCACCACGCCGGCGCACATTGCCCGTATGGTCGAAAAAACGAAGGACATCCCTTCGATCTATCCCGAACCGAAAAACTTAAGCGTGATCACTTCCTACACGCATCCGGTATATTTTAAGGACCGTCCGATTCTGATCGGCGAACGCATCAACCCGACCGGAAAGAAACGTTTTAAACAGGCGCTTCGTGATCACGATATCGATTATATCCTGCAGGAGGGCCTGACTCAGCAGGATAATCACGCAGACGTACTGGATGTCAATGTCGGCCTGCCCGAGATCGACGAGCCGTCGCTGATCTGCGATGTCGTCACCGAGCTGCAAGGCGTGCTCGACCTTCCTCTGCAGATCGACACGACCGATCCGGTCGCTCTGGAGCGCGCCCTGCGCCTCTACAACGGAAAGGCTCTGATCAACTCGGTCAATGGTAAGCAGGAAGTCATGGATACGGTCTTCCCTCTCGTTAAGAAATACGGCGG
>ONPC01000233.1 GCA_900319565.1 uncultured Eubacteriales bacterium
GATCTGTCTTTCGAGACGACGATATAGGCGTCAACGAAATGATTTTCCGCATAAGAAGCGATCCGGTAATAATCTCCTTCGCGCACCAGATCATTGGTTTCGTGATACATCGCGACCTGTTTCGGGATCATGGCCAGATCTTCATCGGACAGTTTCGTGATGTCCAGTTCATATCCGAACGTGCCGAGCATCGCGATATGACCACGCGTCTCAAACGGAACACTGCGTCCGGTCAGGTGGTTCGGACACACGGAAACGTGGGCGCCGATCGTGGATAACGGGTAAATGAGCGCCGTTCCCTCCTGGATCTTAAGCCGCTCGATCGCGTCGGTATCATCCGAGCACCAGATCTGTGGGCTGAAATACAGCATTCCGGGATCAAAACGTCCGCCGCCGCTGGAGCAGTTCTCCAGGAGCAGGTCCGGAAACTCGCGTATCAGACGTTCCTGAAGTTCGTAAACAGCCAGGACGTATCGGTGATAAAACTCTCCCATGCGATCCGCGGGAAGGTCCTTGCTTCCGATGTTGCACAGCGCACGGTTCATGTCCCATTTCACATACTCGATGTTCGCGCTTTTCAATACGGTTCTTACGGCAGACCAGACATGCTCCAGAACCTCCGGCCTCGTGATGTCCAAAACATACTGCCATCGAAGGGTCGTGTTTTCGCGGTTCGGAACCTGAATGGCCCAATCGGGATGCGCACGAAACAGATCGGAATCCGGACATACCATCTCCGGCTCAAACCAGATGCCGAACTTCATGCCGAGTTTATTGACCTCGGAAACCAGGTACGGCAGCCCGCCCGGAAGTTTTTCCTCGTTGACCGTCCAGTCGCCCAAAGCGCGATGGTCATCGAAACGGTTTCCGAACCAGCCGTCATCCATTACGAGCAGTTCGATACCGCTGCTAGATGCGCTGCGGGCTATATCCAGCAGTTTCTCCGTGTTAAAATCAAAATAGGTCGCTTCCCAGTTGTTGAGTAACACGGGACGTTTGCGATCCTTGTATTTGCCGCGAATCAGATGGCGGCGATACACATCGTGAAAGGTGCGTGTCATCTGCCCTAAGCCTTCCGAAGAATAGACCAGTACAGCCTCAGGCGCGGTAAATGTCTCTCCGGACTCGAGTTTCCAACAAAAGCCGTCGGGATCGATGCCGATCTGGGCGATCGCATCATCATTGACCAAGCCGTCGGTCTGGGCTATGAAATTCCCGGAATACACCAGGTTCATGGCGTATACTTCACCGCTCGTCTGCGTAGCGTTTTGGGAAGTGACCGCGATGAACGGATGTGCCTGATGGCTGGAAACGCCGCGAGTGGAATACGCACGCGATATACCGTAAGAAAGCGGTCTTCGGCAAATGCCGCGCTCCCGCCCCCAGCTTCCGTGAAGCGTGATCACGTCGTAAGCGTCTTCCGGCAGGTATAAATGCGCGGATAAAACGCGGTCCAGCCAGACCGGATGGGTGCCTTCATTCTTCAGGCGAACATGGCGGCAGATCGCATCACAGTTCGCAAAAACCGTATAGGATAAGATCAGGCTCAGCGCGATCACGGGATCAAAAAGCTCGATCTCCAGAGTTTCCGCTTCGTCATCGCTGTTGCAGAAGGTCGCGGGGAGTCCTGCCAGAGCAGGCTTGCCCTTAAAGATCCGATGGGAACGATATTCACAGAGAACTCCGTGATGTCCGCTCGCAGTATGCACATCGAGCGCGCATTCCCGAAAATCACCGATCCCGCCGAAATTGTATTCGAACGGAAAGTTATCGAAGAAAATACCGGTATCGCCCGGGTTGATATTATCCGCGGCGGGGTCCGCCGAAACTCCCATCAGGTGGCGCAGGTTCTGATCCTGAATCTTTTTACCATAGTAGATATGTCCCAAATACTTTCCGTTGACGATACCGCAGGCATAGGTGGTATGCGGTGTCTGCAGAAAGAAAGACATGCATTTCTCGCAATAATGTATCGACATGATTCTCCTCTCAGACCAAGATCAAACTCGAAATATAAAACGGTTTGACATCGTCTTCATGCGCTTCGATGATCTCCAGAGACAGTTCATGTTCTTCGTTCGGAAGGTCCTGATAACAGCATTCCAGAGCTGCCAGGTCTCCCCACGTTTCATCAAAATTACCATCCAGGATACACACGGTAGCCGGATCGTGGTCCAGAGTCACACGCACGACCGGAGCCGGCAGGTCTTTGGTCTTTCGATACTGGATGCCGATTCCCGTACACTTGATGCGGAACGTCATAAAACTTCCGGCCAGGGAGCCGTACCAACCGCCTTTAAATACATCCGCCACGTTTTCGGGAAGGTTCTCATCTTTTGAGAATCCATAGTTCTGCATCGGGACAATGTCCTGACTCTTAAGGCGAACCGCGTTCTCAAAACGGTTCTCCGTAACAGGCACGGCAATACCGTCCGAACGATCCACGCAAGAAAGGAGGTTGCAGATCACATCGGCTACGAGCTTGTGGCCGGCATCGTTCGGATGCAGGCCGTCCGGGGATATCTCCGCCATGGTGAACTGTCGGTCCAGAATCCTCTGGTAAACGGATTCACGGATGCTGACCGTAGGTATGCCATAGGCTTTTGATATTTCATTATGAACGCGCTGGGATCCGGAGCCATCGGCATAGACCACATTGTTCAGAGCCATCACGGCAGGGAAGCCGGGCGCTTTCAAAAGGGTGCGGAGCAGCCCTTCGTAGGTCTCTTTATGAAATTCGTCATCCGGATCATTCACAGAGTATTCGAACAGAACGAAATCCGGCTTATTCGCCAGAACATCCTCACGTACGCGTGCGGCACCGAAGTAAGAATCTGTCGCTCCTACCCCTGCGTTCACATACGAGATCTGTGTATCCGGGAAGCGATTGCAAAACCAGTCGTATACCCGATATGCATAGCAGGTCGTAGGCATGGACGCCAAAAAGCCCTGGGTAATGCTTCCGCCCAGGAAAGCGATCACCAGAGGTTTTCCGGCCTCCCCTTTTTCGAACAGCATTTTTATGCGGTCCAGGTTGCCGTAAGCGATGATGCCGTCGTTCAGCATCTCTTTATAGGCTTCTTTGTCTTTCATGAATTCAGTAAGGCCGGTCATATCATACCTCCTTTAACGAAGTGAAAAGCGCCTCCATGTTGTTCTTTATATCTCCGCGGAATACCGCAGTGCCGGCAACGAAAACATTCGCCCCGGCTTTTTTTGCTTCTTTAATGGTGGATACGGTGATGCCACCGTCCACTTCGATGTCCACCGCCATGGAATGTGAACGCAGATAGGTATACAGCGTATGGACTTTCTCTAAGGTATGAGGGATCAGTTTCTGTCCTCCGAACCCGGGTTCCACGGTCATGACCAGGACCATATCGAGCATAGGCAGGTAGGGATAGATCTCTTCCACCGGCGTATCGGGTTTCACGGAAATACCGGCTTTGACACCCTGTGCACGAATAGCGGCCAGCGTCTGCTTCACGTCGCTGCAGGCTTCTACATGGACCGTGATCAGATCCGCTCCGTTTTTCGCAAAACGCTCCACATACCGAATGGGCTCGTCGATCATAAGATGGACATCAAAAAGGATGTCTGTGAAACTCTTCTTCAGAGATGCAATTACGGGAAATCCGATGGAGATGCTGGGAACAAAATGGCCGTCCATCACATCGATGTGCAGGTATTTCGCTCCGTTATCCCGGACCATGCGGATCTGTTCTCCCAAAATCGCGTAGTCCGCAGCCAATATGGAGGGTGACAGAATATCCATCCATGACCTCGCTTTCTAGTACTTTTTATTACGTTTCAGTTCTTCGTAGATCAAAACATAGTTTTCATAGCGTTCCCGGGCTATATCACCCCGGAGCGCGGCTTCTTTTACTTTGCAGTCTCGTTCCTTCACATGCACGCAGCCGGTGAACTTGCATCCGCTCTCATAGGGTTCGAATTCGGGATAATAATCCCGAAGCGTATCCGGGTCCGATTCCTCCAGAAACAAACTGGAAAAACCGGGCGTATCGCATAGATAGGTGTCCTTCGCGATCTGCATCAGTTCGCTGTGACGCGTCGTATGCTTTCCGCGGGAGATCTTCTCCGAAAGGCCGCCGGTCTGCGATTTTGCCTCGGGAAATACCGCATTGACAAACGAAGACTTTCCTACGCCGGATGGACCGGCGAGGGCGGTCGTTTTACCGTTTAGCAGTTTTGCCGCTTCATCAATGCCCACGCCTGTAAGTGCGCTCATGAACAGGATCTTAACGCCGCTGTTCTCATAGATCCTGCGGCAGTGTTCCATGGCCGCTTCATCGATCAGTTCGCATTTGTTGAAGCACAGCAGGATCGGAACTTCGCGTTTTTTCAGCGAGATCAGAAACCGATCCACCAGATTATAATTCGGTTCGGGACGCGAACAAGCCATGACCAGCATGGCCTGATCCACGTTAGCGACCGTCGGGCGCAAAAGCAGGTTCGTACGCGGAAGAATCTTCACGATGCTGCCGCGGTCGGGTTTGTTGTCTGCCTTATCTTCTTCGATCTCAACACGATCACCGATGGCCGGTTTGATCTTCTGATAGCGGAACAATCCGCGCGCCGTACAAGTATAATATTTGTTTTCTTCAGCCTCATTGAGCGCAACCAAGTATAAACCGCCTACGCCTTTGATGATCCTGCCCTGCATAGATCAATTTTCTTCCGAAGCTTCAGCAGTCTCCGGCGCTTTTTCAGGGGCTTTCGTAGGTGCCTGGGTCTTCTCCTCCTGTGTCGGAGCCTGTGTTACTTCCGGCGTGGTCGGAGCAGGTGTCGTCGGTGCGGGCGTCGTAGGCGCAGGTGTCGTCGGAGCAGGTGTCGTAGGTGCAGGCGTCGTCGGTGCGGGTGTCGTCGGTGCGACCGTCGTGGGCGCAGGTGTCGTCGGAGGCATCTTTGCAACCCACAAAGTAATGGTGGTCGTGTAGGGAACCTCCACTCCGGCTTCATAATTTGCGCGAAGCACGTAGCCTTCCGTTACCTGGTTGGACTCTTCCTCTTCGATTTCCACTTCGAGTTCGAGCGTTTCGAGTTCCTTTTTCACATCTTCCAGTTTGCGTCCACGGAACTGTGAAGGCAGGGTAACTTTACGAACGCCGTCACTGATCACAACTTCGATCTCGGTGTCGAACTTCACCTTACGGCCTTCCTTGATCGACTGGCTGATGATCTTGCCTTTTTCTACATCATCACTGTTCTCATAGGTAGCACCGCGAAGCTTCAGTTTGAGCTCGATCAGAATCTTTTCAGCCTCATCACGCGTCTTATCGCTCAGATCCGGCATCTCTACGTATTCGCTGCCCTTACTGATCGCTACGTTGATCTTTGTGCCTGCTTTGATCTTCTCATTGACCGCGATAGACTGGTGGATAACCAGTCCTTCATCGTAGTATTCATTATATTCTTCGGTTACATCACCCAAAACCATCTGGTTTTCTGCCAGGAATTCATCCAGGTCGTTGATGTTCTTTCCGATCAGCGACGGGCAGTAGAATTCAACGATCTCCTCGCCGGAGCTGATGTATACGGTAATGCGATCTCCGGCCTTCAGTTTGCCGCCGTTGCTCGGAGCCGTCTGAATGACTGCGCCCTTCTTGAATTTCTCACTGGACTCGTAGACCGGACTTACGACCAGTCCGAGCGATTTCAATGTCTTAATGACGTCCACTTCGTCCTCACCGACCAGATTATCGGGTACGATGACCATAGAGCTTCCCTTACTGATGGTCAGATGAACGGTGCTGTGCTTATCTACGATGGAATCGGCTTCATGATCCTGGGCAATAACTATACCCTTTTCGTAGATCTCGCTGTACTCTTCTTTGGAATGCTGGTAGCCGAGATTTCTCTCCTTCAGAAGTTTATCGGCTTCATCGGCCTTCATGCCGACAACGTACGGCATGCGGACCTGAGTAGCATCCAGTGTGGTCTCGGCCGGTGTGGTAACTTCCGCACTGGTCTTGGGAACCATAGTGGTTTCGACCGGAGCAGGTTCGGGTTTACCGAACCAGTTCAGTGTCCGGGCAATGAAATAAAATGCCACACACAAAATCAGAACAGCCAGAATGATACCGAGAACGAGGATCACCTTATCGAAAACAGCTCCTCCCTCGTCATCGTCATCCTCATCATCTTCTTCGGGAATGGAGATCACTTCGCTGCCCTTTGCTGCGGGCGCTGCCGCTTTTTCGAGATTCTCGTCGGTCTCGCTGTCATTGATCACGATGCTTGTATTCTTCATCTGCTTGATCTGCATGAGATCATTGTCCGACATGATCACGGTCGGGCCGGTCTCATCCTCAGCCTGACCGGGGATTGTTACGAAGTCCTCGTCGGGCATCAGAAGCGCCTTACGCAGGTCGGTGATCAGTTCCGTCACCGAGTTGTATCGACGTTCAGGCTTTTTCTGCGTCGCTTTTAATATGATCTTCTCCAGGCTGATCGGGATCAGGGGATCCAGCTGTCTGGGAGGGATCATCTCGTTATTCAGGTGGGCCAGGGCGATCGATACGGTCGAATCGCCGTCGAAGGGAACTTTGCCGGTCAGCATCTCATACAGTGAAATACCGAGGGAATAAATATCACTGCGCTCATCGGAATAACCGCCGCGCGCCTGTTCCGGAGAAAAATAGTAGACCGAACCGACCGCATCGGAATTAATGGTATTCGAAGAAGCCGCCTTCGCGATACCGAAGTCGGTCACCTTTACCTTTCCTTCTTTCGAAATGATGACATTCTGCGGCTTGATGTCACGGTGAACGATGTGACGCTCATGCGCAGCGCCGATGCCCTGGACGATCTGGATCGTGATGCCGATGGCTTCCCGAATCTCCAGTTTGCCCTTCTTCTGGATGTATTCCTTCAGCGTGATGCCTTCCACGAGCTCCATAACGATATAGTGGAGTTCGCCTTCGTCGCCGACGTCAAAGATGCTTACAACATTCGGATGCGATAAGCCGGCAGCGGCCTGTGCCTCTGCCTTAAAACGAGCGACAAAATTGTCATCATCGCAAAATTCCTTCTTGAGGACTTTAATAGCGACCAGACGGTTCAGCTTATGGCATTTGGCTTTGTAGACCTCTGCCATTCCGCCGACGCCGATCATTTCCAGGATCTCATAGCGGTCGCCTAAAAACATACCCTCTTTTAACATTCAAACCACCTCTTAAATCTCCGGGTCAATGATGACCACGCTAATGTTGTCCTGTCCGCCGTTGCGGTTCGCTGTCTCGATGAGCTGCTCGCATTTGGATTTCAGGGAAATCTCTTTCGACAGGACTTGAAAGATCTCTTCATCACTGACCATGTTGGTCAGTCCGTCCGAACACAGGATAACCTGGTTTCCCGGAGACAATTCGATCTCGAAGTAATCAACTGTAACACCCGACGGGCTTCCGATGGCCCGGGTTATGATGTTTTTCCTCAGACGGTATTCATCCGAGTCGCGTGTCATCTTACCCATGGAGACCATTTCTTCAACGTAGGAATGGTCACGCGTGATCTGACACATTTCATGACTGGCTACATATAAGCGGCTGTCGCCGACATTGGCCACATATAAGACATTCTCCTCGATGGTCGCGAGCACCAGAGTCGTGCCCATGCCCCACATTTCGAGGTTTTCATCCGCCTGCCGAACCAGCATGCGGTTGACCTGGTGAATGCTCGTATCTATTTTTGAGATCAGAAAGGGGTTCGTTGAGCTTTCCAGCAGGCGCACGATGTTTTCGATCGTATAACGTGACGCAAAGTCGCCGGCGTTATGACCGCCCATGCCGTCTGCAACGATGTACAGATTATTCAGCGTACCGACCGATGAATCCGAACAAAAGAACATGTCCTGGTTCATGGTGCGGGTCTTGCCGACATCTGTCATGCCGTAGGATCGCATACAACCACTCCTTTCTTGTAATAGTTATCTGATCAGTACCGACGGTTCGTTTCTACGTCGGATTCTCTTCGGAATATCTTCTTCTTAACTGCCCGCAGGCGCCGTCGATATCCCGTCCCATTTCTCTTCTAATAGTAGCATTTATTTGAAATTTTTCAAGTTTTTTTTGAAAAGCATAGACTGCCGCGGTATCAGTCGCCGTATAGTTTCTCTCCTTCACCGGATTGATCGGAATCAGATTTACATGGGCATGATCGAAGTATCGGTTCAACAGATCCCCGAGTTTTTCGGCATATGCCTGCGAGTCGTTTTCCCCACGGACCAGCCCGTATTCAAACGTCAGACGGCGTTTGTTTTCGTCATAATACTCACGACAGGCCGAAAGCAGTTCATCGATGCTGTAGACCTTTGCGATTGGCATCAGCATTTTGCGCTTTTCATCATCGGCCGCATGTAAGGAGATGGCCAATGTGATTTGAAGGTTTTCGTCCTTTAACTGCCGTATCTTAGGCACGAGGCCGCAAGTCGAGACCGTAATGCTTCTCTGGCTGATATGCTCGCCGTTTTCATCGGATATGCGGCGGACGAAGGCAACTACATTATCATAGTTATCCATGGGCTCTCCGCAGCCCATAAGGACCAGATTGCTTACGCGTTCATTCGAGTGACGGATGATCGCGTAGACCTGCCCGAGCATTTCCCCGACTGTAAGGTTACGGGACAGCCCGTCCAGTGTAGATGCGCAAAACGTACATCCCATGCGACATCCCACCTGAGTGGAGATGCAGACCGAAATGCCGTGATGATAGATCATGCGGACGCTTTCGATCAGGTTTCCGTCCGGCAGCGCAAATAAATATTTCCGCGTACCGTCCACAGCGCTTTCCTGATAGGTGACCATGCGGATCGGATCAACGATGAAACGAGCCACGAGAGCTTCGATCAGGTTCGCAGGCAGGTTCGTCATCTCGCGAAACGAGATGACCTTCGAAACGTGAAGCCACCGATATAACTGGGCTGCACGGAACTTCGGCTGCCCCAGTTCGGCGATGAGATCCCGGATCTGATCCAGACTCAAGGAGAGTATATCGGGTTTCATGGCTCACGCCTCCTTTCCGTATCCTCCTGTAATGATTTTAACAAGAGGGACACACAAAATCAACTTTCTGACGAAAAATATAATACAACTGTAACAATCTTTAACACAATTGAAACAAGTATTCACAGTTTTGTAACACATGCAGGGCCTTCAGTGTTTTTTTACCGACCTGCACAGATAAAAGCCTTCTCCCGGGTACTCTCCGGGAAGCAGCGAAAAACCGAAGCGTTCCCGATACCCTTCGTAAGTCCCGCCCAAAGCGGCTTTCAGTTTTGCCGCGCTTTCAGGGTCTTCTTCAAACGGGAAATGCTCGTAAAACCAATGCATCTGCTTAGCATTTTCCCCGGGATTCAAGGTGCAGGTGCTGTACAGCAAAACGCCGCCGGGTCTCACGAGATCCGCTGCATGTGTCAGGATCTTTCTCTGAATGTCCTGCAGTTCGGACAGATCCTCTTCCTTTAACCGGTGACGTATATCCGGTTTGTTTCCGAGCATGCCCAGACCCGAGCACGGAACGTCGGCGATCACGATATCAAAGGGCGGAACGTCCAGTTGCGAAAGCAGACCGGGCTTTGTAGCATCCCAAATGCAGGTACGGACCCGCCCATTCATGTGATGCAGCATCAGGTTCTCTTCGATCCGACTCACTTTCTGCGCGCTAATATCACAGGAGATCACCGGATGCATGTCCGGATCGATTACGCTCAAAAGATCCGCTGCATGCAGGGTCTTTCCTCCCGGGCTGGCGCAAAGTTCCAGGATCCGGTCGCCTTTCTTAAGGCTAAGCATCCTTCCGACCACCGCTGAACTGATGTCCTGCACCATGAAACAGCCTTCTTTCCAGAGAGGCTCTTCCATCAGCACATCCAGATGCGGGCATAAAAACATGTCCGCTTCGGAAGATACGTTCTGCTCACAGGGATGGACCTTCAGAACTCCCCGGGAAACCAGATCTGTTACATCATCGGTAACATTCTTTCTTACACCCCGCAGAAGGTGAACGCTCGTCGGAAGTTCATTATGCGCCATAAATGCATCACAGATACTTAAGGCCCGATCGGGATATGCTTCTTTTAAGCGTCGAAATATAAATTCGGGAAGCCCGTAGATCACAGCATCCGGCACATCCGGAAGCAGTTTTCGATACATAAGTGCCGGTGAAGTCCGGATCGAAGGATCCTCTTCTACGGCTCTGTCCCGCTCCCGGATCAATGTGCGAAGCACACCGTTAACAAATCCCGCAAGAGGGGTAAACTTTCGTTTTTTTGCGAGTTTGACCGCCTCATCGCATATCGCATATTCCCGAACCGAATCCATCTCATAGATCTGATAAGCGCTGATGCGCAGCAGATTACGGATGAACGGTTTCATCTTCCGGACAGGGACCTTGGAAACACGGTCGATGCAGGCATCGAGGGTGATCATTCGTTCAACCGTTCCGATACATAAACGGGAAATGAACGCGCGGTCGCGCCGATCCAGATATGCGTATTTATCCAGGACCTGCCGCAGCAATTGGTTCAAATATCCGCCGTTTTGCGTAACTTCAGTAAGAATATCCAGTGCTACGCTGCGTAGGTCGATCGACTTGGACTGCTCGTTCATTTTTTTACTCCATTGGTAGATTGATGAAATACTGTCA
>ONPC01000231.1 GCA_900319565.1 uncultured Eubacteriales bacterium
ATAACATAATGGGGTTGTTTCTTCATAGCGTATCCTCCTTCTATAGATCTCTGTGGTATTCCCTGTAGAAATACTCGATATCAAAATAAGTTTCCTCATCACTTTCGGAAACCATCTTCCATCCATCCTCTTCCTTAAGTTCAGGAAAGAAAGTATCCGCTTCATACTCATACATGATCTTCGTCATATAGACGGTATCACAGAGCGGCAGAAACAGTTTATAAATACTCTCACCGCCGATAATGTAAATATCATCCCCGGTGTATCCTTCGTTCAGGCACTCATGGAGATAGGCGATCGCCTCTTTAAACGACGAAACGACCTCAGCGCCTTTTGCCTTATACTCGGAATTGCAGCTGATCACGATATTCTTACGTCCGTACAGCCCGGTCTGTCCGGGAAGCGACTCGAACGTCTTACGTCCCATCACGATGATCTTACCCATCGTGATCTCGCGGAAGCGGCGCTGATCCGCAGGAATCCGAACCAACAGATTCCCGTTTTTGCCGATCCCGTTCTTCAGATCTGCTGCAACAATGATCTTCATAAGCGCTCCCCTTCCTTCCCGCGTTTATTATGATGCTTCATCACCTTACTGTATGCTAATTATTATAGCAAATATAAAGGAAAATGACAAGACAAATCCGATTAATACTTGTAAGAAAAGGGGCAATCGATTATAATAAAGCCAGTGTAGATCCAAAGGATCCGGACCGTCGATATCTGCCTTTCGAAATATCGACGCATTTTCAGGAAATAATAAACCGACTCAAAGAAGGAGCATCTATGTTATCCATTGCCAATACCTGTGTTATGAACTTTGAAAACGCGATCCGCGGCGCGAGAAATCCTATGAACAGTTGGGCGCGCATGGACAGTACGACCGACGAAAACGGTTTTCACTTCGGGGAAAACGATCTCGACCTGGCGAAGCGTCTCGCGCGTGCCGGAAGTGATCACCGCAAATTTCTTCGCATGATCTTCATCAGCGTCGACGTCACTGCTCCGCTCTACTGGTGGAAAGAATACGATACCTACAAAATATCGACCGTAGCGAATTCGACCAGCACCATGCATAAGATCCATTCCGCTCCCTTTGATCTTTCGCAGTTCTCCTGCGACCAAATGACGCCGGATACACTCTCTTTCATGCAGACCGTCATAGATAAACTCGAAGAGATCCGCCTGCGCTATATGGAGACGAAGTCCAAAGAAGACTGGTACGACCTGATCCAGCTTCTGCCTTCCTCCTATAACCAGATGCGGACATTGACCTTCAACTATGAGACGGCGATAAATATTTACCGGTCCCGCAGACATCACAAACTGGCCGAATGGCATGTGTTCTGCGACTGGATCGAGACCCTGCCCTATGCAGCCGACCTGATCACCTTTGAACCTTGACCCCTCTAAACAATATCACGCCCCAGGCACAATACTACATAGAACGAGCCGCCGGACCGAATATCGGTTCCGACGGCTCTGTTTATATCATGTTAATGAATATCGGAAAACTATTCGATCATCCTTTGGAGACGCTGTCCACATAGCGTTTGATCTCGGATGCATTCGTATATTTCTCCATCTGATCTCCATGGGTCACAATGAAGGTCGGGGCCTGCATGACACCATATTTGGAAACCAGATCTGCGTTTTCCTCAGCGTCGATCACTTCGTAATCCATATCCCCCAGCATCGTCTTCGCGATCTTACAGTTCGGGCAGGTCTTCGTGGTGAAAAGCATGCGTTTCTCTGTAGGTGCTTCTTCGTGCTTAGATTCGGTTTCGAGTTTATCGACCGCGGAAACCGACTGCATAGGACGATTTCCTTTCGCTGCTACTTTATTCGGATCGATCTTGTAAACCAGACGATCGTCGAACTCAGCGCGCTTACCTTCATTCCAGTTCTGTACCGGACGGTAGTAACCGGTGATACGGCTGTAGATCTCGGCCTTCTTACCGCAGATCGGGCACATCTCGACTTCACCGCTGATGTAACCATGGGACTGACATACAGAGTAGGTCGGGGACAATGTGTAGTAAGGCAGTTCATAATTCTCTGCGATCGTACGAACCAGCTTCGCAGCTGCTTTCCAGTCAGGAAGTCTCTCTCCGAGGAAGGTGTGGAATACGGTTCCGGAGGTATACAAAGTCTGCAGTTTATCCTGAATATCAAGTGCTTCGAAGATATCCTCGGTATAGCCTACCGGAAGGTGGGAACTGTTGGTGTAATACGGCTCACCGTTCATGCCGGAGCTGATGATGTCCGGGAACTTCTTCTTATCGTGACGAGCCAGACGATATGCGGTGGACTCTGCGGGCGTAGCTTCCAGGTTATACAGGTCGCCGTACTGCTCCTGATAATCCGACAGGCGCTCACGCATATGATTCAGTACACGCTTCGAGAACTCCTGGGTTCTTTCGTCGGTCATGTCTGCCTTGATCCACTTTGCGTTCAGGCCGGCTTCATTCATACCTACCAGGCCGATCGTCGAGAAGTGATTATCAAAGGTGCCCAGATAACGCTTCGTGTACGGATACAGGCCTTCATTCAAAAGCTTTGTGATAACGCCGCGCTTGATCTTCAGGGAACGCGCGGAAATATCCATCAGACGGTCGAGACGGGCGAAGAAATCCTCTTCGTCACTGGCCAGATAAGCGATACGGGGCATGTTGATCGTAACAACGCCAACGCTTCCGGTGCTCTCACCGGAGCCGAAGAAACCACCGGTCTTTTTGCGGAGTTCACGCAGATCCAGGCGCAGACGGCAGCACATACTGCGCACATCCGAAGGCTGCATATCACTGTTGATGTAGTTCGAGAAATACGGTGTTCCGTACTTTGAAGTCATCTCGAACAGAAGGCGGTTGTTCTCGGTGTCAGACCAGTCGAAATCCCGTGTGATCGAGTAGGTCGGGATCGGATACTGGAAGCCGCGGCCGTTTGCATCGCCCTCAAGCATGGTCTCGATGAACGCGCGGTTCACCATGTCCATCTCTGCCTTGCAATCCTTATACTTGAAATCCATTTCCTTACCACCGACGATCGCAGGAAGCTCTGCCAGGTCGTTCGGAACGGTCCAGTCTAAGGTGATATTTGAGAACGGAGCCTGCGTACCCCAACGGGAAGGTGTATTTACACCATATACGAAAGCTTCGATACATTTCTTAACTTCCGGATAGGTCAGATGATCCGCCTTAACGAACGGAGCCAGATACGTATCAAACGAGGAAAATGCCTGTGCGCCGGCCCACTCGTTCTGCATGATGCCGAGGAAGTTTACCATCTGGTTGCAAAGAACGGACAGGTGCTTTGCGGGAGCAGATGTGATCTTACCGGGAATGCCGCCGAGGCCTTCCACGATGAGCTGCTTCAACGACCATCCTGCACAGTAACCGGTCAGCATGGACAGATCATGGATGTGGATATCGGCATCACGATGTGCCTTCGCGATCTCCTCATCGTAGATCTCGGATAGCCAGTAGTTTGCGGTAACAGCACCGGAGTTCGAAAGGATCAGACCGCCGACCGAATAGGTAACGGTGGAATTCTCCTTAACACGCCAGTCTTCTACCTTTACATAGCTGTTAACAACATCACGATAGTCCAGGATCGTAGACTTCATGTTACGGATCTTCTCGCGCTGCTTACGGTACAGAATGTAAGCTTTCGCCACATCCGTATAGCCGGACTGCTCCAACACGTGTTCTACACTGTCCTGAATCTGTTCTACAGTGATGCTTCCGTCCTTCTGCTTCGGCTGAAAATCCGCCGTAACGCGCAATGCCAGAAGCTGGATGATGTCTTTATTTACCAGTTTCTCGGTAGCAACAAAGGCTTTTTCGATCGCTGCCTCGATCTTCGCGATCTGAAATTCTGCCGATTCACCGTCTCGTTTAATAACCTTGATCATAATGATTCCCCTCTTTTATATCTTTTTCGAACGCTCCGACCCAGAATTCCGTCGGGCGGAGTATGTTTTGTGTTGTTATGCCCTATTGTAGCACACAATATGGTGGGTGTCAACACAAAAAACTACAATATATGGTGTGTACTGAAATAAATACACTTGGAGCCGAAACTTGTGGCCCCAAGTGTAAAAGTATGAAAAAATAAGGCTCTTAGGGGAGTTTCATTTCCTTAGGGAGGTAAGCGCAGACATAGATTCCGTCCTCGCGATACTCCTGGCTCAGCAGCCTTCCGTATTTACGGATCGCAGTCAGCTTCGCGCTGTCGGCAAACCCGATCAATCCCTCCCGATAGATCATGTCTTTGTGCATATAGGAGGCCAGCAGTTCCTTCAGTTCTTCGATACCTTCCTGTGTCTTCGCACTGATCATGACCGAAGCTTCCGCTGAAAAATCTTTGATTTTCGGAAGCGCGCCCTCATTGTTTTCACGGATAATATCACACTTGTTAAAAACGGTGATGACGGGTTTGTCTCCGGCATTTAATTCACGCAGCGTATCTCTCACGACCTGCATCTGAACATCCATGGTCGGCGAGGAAGCATCCACTACATGCAGGATCAGATCGCAATGTACGGCCTCCTCCAATGTGCTTTTAAATGCATCGATAACATCGTGCGGCAGTTTTCGTATAAAGCCGACCGTATCGGTCAGAAGCAGTTCCTCTTTGTTTGCAAAACGCATGACCCGCGTCGTGGTATCCAGGGTCGCAAACAATTTGTTTTCCGAAAGGACATCTGAACCTGTAAGCAGGTTTAACAGTGTGGATTTGCCTGCGTTCGTATAGCCGACCAACGCTGCCGACATATGAAGACTGCGATCCCGGTTCTTACGCTGGGCTTCACGGTTTTTTACGACCTTCTTCAGTTCCTGTTTCAAAAAGCCGATGCGTTCGTGGATCAGTCGACGGTCCGTCTCGAGTTTTTTCTCGCCGGGGCCTCGCGTACCGATACCGCCTCCGAGACGGGATAGACTTCTGCGCAGTCCGACCAGTCTGGCGGCGCGATATTTCTGCATGGCCAGTTCGACCTGCAGTTTACCTTCGGCCGATGCAGCATGCGCGGCAAATATATCGAGAATCAGCAAGGTACGGTCTAACACGGCACAGTCCAATGCATCCTCCATGTTACGAAACTGCACAGGACTGAGTTCATCATCACAGATCACCCCGGCTGCGCCGTGGGCAGCGACCAGTATCCGCAGTTCATCGAGTTTTCCGCTTCCTACATAGGTCACCGGATGGATGCGCTCCAGATTTTGAGATAAACGGCCGCAGGCCTGCCCTCCGGCTGTCTTTAGAAGTTCTTCCAGTTCATCCAGGGAATCCTGCAATGCATCGGCATCTCCGGTGCTCACACCGACCAGTACGAACCGTTTTACTTCTTCTTTCAGATCGATCATTCGCCCTCTCCTGTTCCCTGTTGTTGCGTAAGTTTCATGGAAAGGAACGCGATCTCGGGATCGATCCTTTCTTCCTTCGGATAGGCTTCCTTAAATGCGAGCGCCTTATCATACGCGTTTTGAAACTCACCGAGCTGGTACAGGATCATGATCTCGTTCCAGCACAGGTCCTCCATGCGCCCGTGATCCCCTAACGCGATCGCGGACGTGATGTTGTGCTTCGCATTTCCGAAATCCCCCAACTCGTACTGTGTATATGCGCATTGTGCCCATACCGCCTGAATCGCTGCGTCATTTCTCCCCTTGGAGTTCGTCTGAAGATAACTCTTATAGATCGTTTCCGCCTTTTTATAATCACCGAGGTTTTCATGACATAAGCCGGCGTAAAGAACAGCCGTAGCATTGTTGTTTTTGATCGGAACAGCAAGCTCCTGAAGGGCATTGGTGTATTTTCCGAGAAGATAATAGGATTTACCTTTCAGTAAATGAACTTCTTCCGTATCTTCTTCGGACTCAAAGATCTTATTCAGGAACTCCACCCCTGCATCGGCATATCCGAGGTTCTCGAGCGTTTCATGGATCTTGAAATCCAAAAACGGATCTTTCGCAAGATCTGCACACAGCTTAAGATCGTTCATGCCCTTTTCAAAAGATCCGCTCCGTAGGAAGACCGTACCGCGGAGAAACAGTGAATCGTTCTTATGTACATTCAGTTCGATCAGGGCATTCAATGTGGCAAGTGCTTCCTGATAAAAGCCCCCGGCCGCTTCCGCTTCGGCGCGATACGACAAAATATCGTAATCCAGTGCTGTGACTCTCGAGCCGATATTTTTGATCGCTGTCGTAAACTCGCCGATGGCCGCATCATAGTTTTTCTGCTCTAAATAGATCAGACCTTTTCCGCGATATGCCTCCTGCTGATCCGGTTTCAATTCGATCGACTGATCAAATGCCTTCATGGCCTTATCATAGTCTTTCATCTCGATATAATCCATGCCGAGATCACTGTAAACGGAAGCATTTGTATCATCCAGCGAGATCGCCTGCAAAAATATCTTTTCTGCTTCTTTGTAATTCTTTTGATTGTACAGCACAATGCCGTCGGATTTCAGGATCGAAGCCTCGGAACTGCAGCTACACAGAACTGCAGCGGCTAAAAGCGGCCATACGATCCGCATTCTTTTCTTCATAACTATCTCCCTAAGATACCCTTGTAACCTTTTTATTTCTGTGCTACAATGATACAAACGTACGAAATGTACATTATAACAGTTCAGAAAGGGTCCTTATGAAACGATTTTTGATCACTACCGACTCCACTTGCGACCTGCCGGACGACTTCGTAAAAGAGTACAACGTCCCTGTTGTCAGCCTCTATTACATCATGGATGGTATTTCCTACGGTCCGGACTGCCAGATGGCACCGCAGACATTCTACGCTAAGATGCGTGACGGCATGTTGCCTACCACAAATGCCATGAATCCGGAAAACTTTATCGAGAAGATCCGCCCTT
Organism: uncultured Eubacteriales bacterium; assembly: GCA_900319565.1. GTDB lineage: Bacteria > Bacillota > Clostridia > Lachnospirales > Lachnospiraceae > UBA1201. The sequence continues at coordinate 6,884 of ONPC01000231.1, forward strand.
ATGTAGCGGAAGGATATGATATTCTGCATATTGCTTTTTCCTCCGGTTTAAGCTCCACCTGCCAGAATGCATTTGCAGGCGCTAATGCTTTGATGGAGGAATTCCCCGACCGGAAGATCATCGTGATTGACTCCCTCTCCGCTTCTCTCGGACAGGGTCTGGTCGTTTATAAAGCCGTTATGATGAAGGAACAGGGCCGTTCCATGGAAGAGATCGCCGAATGGCTGAAGGCGAACATCCTGCATTTCTGCCATCAGTTCACGGTCAATGATCTGTTCCACCTGCACCGCGGTGGCCGCGTATCCAAGACCGCTGCGATCGTCGGTACCCTGGTCAACTTAAAGCCGGTACTTCATGTAGACAACGAAGGGCTTCTGAAGCCGGTCGGCAAGTCCATCGGCCGCAAGAAATCCCTGAACGCTCTGGTTGACAACATGGGTGCCAGCTTAGGCGACTGGGAAAACGATACGATCTTTTTAGGTCACGGCGACTGCCTGGAGGACGCAAAATACGTTGCCGCCCAGGTAAAGACACGCTTCGGCATCGACTGCAAGATCATCAATTACATCTCTCCGACCATCGGAGCACATTCCGGTCCCGGAACCGTAGCTCTGTTCTTCATGGGAGAGACGCGATAAAACTTCAGAATAAGTACCTACGGGGCTGTCCTGCGACAGCCCCGGTTTTTTTATACGATTCCGGTGCTGCCAAAACCGCCGCGATCCGCTCCGTCGAGGCTTTCGACCTCCTCGAAAACGATCTTGGGCTGGTTCTCCATAATACGGAACTGGCAGATTCGGTCACCGACATGGATCTCGGTATCGCGCATGGCCAGTGCAGGGAAACGCCAGATATCGTTGTTTCCGCAGTAGGAACCATCGACAACTCCCATGTGGTTCGCCTGGATCACTCCGAAATTCTTATACGTCGAACTCCTCGGAACGATATGCGCTTCATAGCCCTTTGGAAGCTGCATGCAGACCCCGAGGCTGATCAGTTTGAACTCGCCGGCCTTTAACGTAACATCCTCGGCCGCCCGCAGGTCGATCCAGTCCGATTTCCCGTCAATATAAGTCAGTTTTTCGATCTGATCGGATACATACCGGATCTTGATCTTCTTCATGATTTCATTTTCCATCGGATCTCCTTCCCTGCCATTCAGTCGCAAAACAGAACGGCCTCTTTATCTTCACGCTGCAGACTCTTCTGCACGTCGATCACTTTTTGGTTGGAACTGCCGCGCCACTTCAGTTGTTTATCCAGCAGTTCCTTAACAAACGGTCCGTCGATCACGACGTCGATCTTTTTCATCATGGGCAGGTCGCGGATCGCTTCCCATTCGTAGCCCGTATAAAGCCAGATCGTCTTATCCGGGAATTTTTCACGGATCTCGTCGATCAGTTCGGCGACATCCGGACGGTTTCTGTAAAAAAGCGGATCTCCGCCGCTGAATGTGATCCCGGAGATATAGTCTTTATTCAGTTCATCGAACAGTTCCTGTTTGGCCGATGCATCAAACAACAGCCCGCCTTCGCAGTCCCAGGTGATCGGGTTTTGGCAGCCTTCACAGCAATGCGAGCATCCGCTGACCCAAAGGACTACGCGCAGGCCGTCTCCGTTTAACATATCGTCCTTCGTTATGTTATGATAACGCATGTTATATCTCCGTTTACATAGATTTACGTTCCGCGATCTCCGCCATCTTGGCAGCATTCAAACGCGTGTCGCCCTTCACTCTCGAGTAAGACAGATAACCGTTCATGCGGTCGATCTTCGTCAGATTGCGGCTGCCGCACTTCGGGCATACATCCATCTCGAGTTCCTGATGGCCGCAATCGTCACAGTAGGCCAATGACATGTTGACACCTTCATAGAAGCCCATCTTCATGGCACGGCGCACTAAGGTCTTGATCGCCTCGGTATTATAATCGATCGGATACTTTACATACTGGATCTTACCGCCGTTCGAAAGCTCCCAGAAACGATACTCCAGATCCTGCTTCTGGATCGGGGTAATGTTTTCGGTCACGTGACAGTGGAAACCGTTGCTGACATACTCACGGTCAGATACATTTTCCACGATACCGTACTTCTTACGGAACTGCTTCACCTGCAAGCCGCAAAGGTTTTCCGCCGGCGTCGCATAGATCGCGTACAAGTGGCCGTCCGCCTCTTTGAACTCCTCGATCTTTTTGTTGATATACGTCAGGACCTCCAGGGCAAATGCTCCGTCCTCTACCAAGGACTTACCGTTATACAACTGCTGGAGCTCATTGAACGCCGTAATACCGAAGGAAGCGGTCGCCGCCTTCAGAACGGGCTTGATCTTATCATGAATGCCCAGGTGGCCGCCGTAGAAACCGCCTTCGCAGTAAGCCAGCGGATTCGTAGACGCCTTCATCTCACCGAGGTAAGCGTAGGTGCGGATATGAAGCTGACGGATCAGGTTCAGATAGTAATCCAGGACTTCGTAAAAATCTTTGGACTCCTGACGGGATTTCGCCAAGATCATGGGCAGGTGCAGGCTGACTACGCCGATATTGAAACGTCCGACGAAAACGGGACGGTCCTTTTCGTCCGCCGGATGCATGCCGCCTCTTTCATACCAGGGAGACAAAAAGGCGCGGCAGCCCATCGGGGAAATGACCTCCCCGTAGTTTTTATACATGCTGGCAATGTAACCCTTACCGGTAAGAGAAAGCCAGTCCGGATACATGGTCTTCGACGAACACTCGATGCCGGCCTCGAATACATCCTCCAGCTCGCAGCCGGGTCCGTGGAGGTTTTCATCATACAGGAAAACGATCTTCGGGAACAATACCGGTTTCTTACATTCGGCCTTACCCTGTCCTTTTCGGCGCACCTGCAGCATTTTGATGGTCGCCATCTTCGCAAAGCGGCCGGTACCGATGCCGGCAGTCACGGTAATAAACGGATAGTCGCCGCGGGAGGATGCGACCGTGTTGAACTTGTACTCCCATCCCTGGAAGCCCTGCTCGAAATCACGCTCGATGTCCTTAAGCGCTTCTTCTTTTGCACGTTCCTCGCCGATCCCGAGATCGGTATATTTCTTGATATATTTTACATAGGATTTTTCCGCATACGGTTCGAGGATCTTATCTGCCTGCGGAATCGTAAAGCCGCCGTACTGCTGACTGGCCGCTGAAAGCACGATGTCACCGATGACGTCAAATGCGACATCCAGAGTCTTCGGCTCGTTATACCACAGGTTCCCCATCTCAAAACCGCCGCGAAGGACTTCTTCGACGTTGAACAGGCAGCAATTCATGGTATCGCGGCGCGCTGCCATGTCATGAATGTAAAGATAGCCTTCACGAATGGCCTGGAGTTCCTCGGTCGTCAGGAAGAACTTTTTATACAGGGATTTGTTGAGTTCATTAAAGATCAGGCTGCGCTTAGAGGAAACAAGGGCGCTATCGGTGTTGGAGTTCTCCTTATCGCCGATGTACATGATCGACTGGCTGGCTTTGTAGACCTCGTCCAGCATCTGAACAAAATCCTGCTTATAATTTCGGTAATCCCGGTAGGATTTCGCCACGACGGGGTTCACGCGTTCCAGGGCGCCCTCAACGACATTATGCATCTGGGCAATGGCGATCTCTTTGACTCCGAGCTCTTCGACCTTTTCTTCTACAAACTGACATATGAAATCGAGCTCTTTCTGCGTGAACGTGACCAGAGCGCGATAGGCGGATTTATTGACGGCAACTACGACCTTCTGGACATTGAAGTCCTCCTTCGTTCCGTCCTTTTTTATTACTTTTACACCCTGTAACATAAAAATACCTCCCTGCTTTTATGTCCGATAGCGTTAGCCTGAAACAACTATATCTAGTGAAGTTTTTGAACCACAATCACAAGATGTCGTGTTTAACACGCTAAGCATATCACATTTCCGGCAGGAAGGCAAGTATAAATTTATTCTTTTTCGGATCCCGGTCTATTTCCCGGAGTTTTCGTCGATCCGCTTCGGTTCTTTCGCCTTAGCTTCCTCTTCTTCGAGGCGCGCCAGCAGGTTTTTACTGATGTCTACAAAGTTATCGTATTCGTTCGATCCCGACTGCTCCTTAAAATAGGTTCCGGCCTCGACCGTACGGGCCAGCAGCTTTTTGCAGACCTCGTTGCGCTTGCAGACGAAGAAATACTGCGCCGAAAGATAATTTGCCATGATAACGTCTGCCATGGCTTCTTTTTCGTTGATCTTTACGGCATCCTCGATCTTCGAAACGCCTTTGAGGTACATGGACGGAGCCTTCGAAGCTTCCTCACGGATGCGTGCGTAAGCCCCGGCCAGATTCAGACAGTGACGGCACAACAGGATCTTGATGTTGACGGGATCCTGATCCTCCAGTTCCTCCAAAACGAAAACAGAGTCCTCCAGGACTTCAACGACCTTCGGCATGTCATGCATACGGTTGTAAATGTTCGAAAGGATGTTCATGCGCATGGCCAGCTGGATACCACTGGTCCGGTCATCTCTCTTCTCGTAAACCGCCTTCTGAAAGTTGATCGACTGCTCGAGCGCAGTCACTGCATCTTTATAGTTTCCTACATCTGCGAACATGACGCCCATGTGCTCCAGAGCGGTCGCATGAAGCGTAACGAGCTGGATCAGTCCGGTCTTCAGTTCGTCTACGGTATAGCGGATGCAAAGCTTATAGTAATTCAGGATCGCATCGTAGACCTTCTGCTCTTCCTCATTCAGTACGCGCGGCTCCGTCAAGGTAGCCATGCCGTTGCAGATGCGTCCCAAAGCGCCCAGTTTAAAATAAGCCGTGGAAACGTGTAATCCATAGGACTCTTCATCACGCTTATACAGTTCCATCGCGGACTTCAGCATCTCCTTTAGGTCTGCTTCGCTCCCGGGGAACTTACGCGCCATCAATTTGAAGTCCGCAAGCACTTCAAACAGATTATATCTGCACTCATAGTATTCGTTACTCTCCATGGGAACGATCTGATCCAGATCGCGGGTCAGCTGCTCGAGAGTTCCGGTTGCTTCCTCCAGGTTTTCTTTCGCGAGTTCGACCACGGCTCCCAGCTTATCATTGACCTCTTGTACTTGTGCTTCAAACATGTTTAACTCCTCCAACGCCGATTTTTTCTCCCATGCTCACCTTCGTCTCGATATCGAGGGTGCTGTGAAGCATGATGTCCGGATCCGGCACGACCCGGTCTTTTTCAAAAAACAAAACGATCGTAGAACCGCCGAACTCAAAGCGGCCTTTTTCTTCGCCACGGGCGATCCTTCCCTTTTGTTTGTAATTTACGATACGGCCGACATTCAGTGCGCCGACCTCCATCATGATGACGTCTCCGAAATGATCGGTGCGCATCATGCAATACTCTCTGGTATTCTGCTTATAGATGGGATACAGATCTCCTGCCGCCGGATGGACGGTATGAAAAACCCCGGGGATTCTGCGGTTGTGTGTCTTTCTGCCGCTGTCGATATAACAATATCTGTGATAATCGTCCACCGATAAACGGAAAATGAACATCGACCCGCCTTTATATTTTTCCGCTAGGCGCGCATCGCGCAGCAACTCATGCATGGTGTAGGTCGTGTTTTTGATCTGAACGCAAAGTTCATCGCTGATCTCATAAACCAGGAGTTTCGAATCGCACGGGCTGATCAGATGATCGTTCGTGTGATCGACGGGACGGGCATTGGCCACCAGTTCCCGCGTAAAGAAATCGTTGTACGATTTAAAATCTGCAACCTCACGGTTCACGAATGTCATGTCCAGATTGCACTTTTTAATGAAATAAGGAATCAGTTTTTTCGATGATCCGCAGTCTAAAAACCATCCGCAGGCCTTCGAAACAAAGGGCGATACGAGCGGTTTCAGCAGTATGCGTCCGAGTGCCGTTCCATAGAGAAAATCAAGCATCTTCTCCTGCGTCCCGCTACCGGTGTCGACCAGTTCTGCAGACGGATAACGGTCTCTGGGTATGCAATTGGTCATTCTGGTGTAGTATTGCACGAATGTTCCTCCTAGATCAGTTTAAGCAAGGATAATACGACCATAGCTACCACAATGACAATAACGGCCAGCTGCGCATTGTTCGGTTTCTTCACCTTAAAGTCAACTACGAACAATGCTCCGACCGAAGTCATGCAGATATGGATCAGGAGCACATAAAACTTATGCTCCAGCTGTGTGCCGATCAAATAAAAGATCGGGAGCGCAATGGCGATGGACGTGATCGGAAGTCCCGAATAAAACTTGCGGTTTCCGGTCGTCTCCTTCTGACGTTTTTCTTCCATCACGTTATAATAAGCCAGTCGGATAACGCCGTTCATGACATAGAACAGAAGGATCACGATGCCGACGATACCGTCCATGCCGTTCCGATATGCGAAATATGCGGGAAACGCGCCGAAGCAGACGATATCACAAAGAGAATCAAGTTGGATACCGAAACTCTTCTGTTCTTCGGTACGGTTCTTCTTCGTGCGCGCGATCTTTCCGTCAAGCATATCGCAAAATCCGGACAATGCCAGGCAAAGGATCGCATATTTGTAATTCGACTGGGATGTCAGGAATATTCCGAGCATCGATGAAAAAAGGCTCAGAAAGGTCGTGACGATCGTATAATCATAAAAACCTATCATGTGGAGACTCCTCTTTTGGATTTGTGATCACTTCGTTTGAAAACAAAGGTGGAAACCACTGAAACAACGGCTCCGATAAAAACAATGGAATAAAAAGTAACGCCACGCATCAGCAGGTTTGCCGGCGTAAGCAAGGCAGCCGGATAGACTGCGGCAAAACAGAACTCAAACATGTGCTCCGTAATACCCATCCCTCCGGGGAACGGAAGCATATCGACCGCAGTAGCGATCAGGGCCTGCAGGAAAATAATGGTCCAAAAACCGGTTCCGGACAGTCCGAAGGACTTATAAACGCACCAGGAAATACTGAAATAGAACAAGCGCTGAATGATGGTGATCACCATTACATTGCCCAGCATCTTCCAGTGCCCCGCGATCGAGTTCGCAGTGTCCTGATAGTTCTTCATGAAGCCGACCAGTTTCGCCTCAGCAGCCTCATAATTTCGGATCAGATGGATCTTCTTCAGCAGGCGAAGTCCCAGGTACAGGATCTTACCCGCCCAGTTGATCCGAAACAAAAGCAACAACATGAAGCCGACGCAGATGATATTCAGCAAGACGCCGAGGTACAGCCAAAATGCGGCGGATCCTACATGTTCCTGTACGTAACCGCGTCCCCAGATAACGAGAGGAATACCGATCACGACCAGGATCAGCTTATAAGTGATCGTTACGACCATGATGACCGGCATGCTGACGCTGTATTCCACGTTCTCCCGTTTCAGATAGTACATCTGCATGGGCTGACCGCCGGTAGCGGAAGGTGTAATATAGCAGTAGAAAAAGCCGATCCAGGATACCAATATGCATTTCCAGAGCTTCACCGGAGATTTCAGCACATGCAGCATATACGAAATGATCACGGATTCACTGCAGATAAACAATACCGTCAGGAGCAATGCCAGAAAGAGCCATCGTTTTCTGACACCAAGGATGGCTTCCCATATGGAATTAAGATCTTTCCCCTTCAGTACACTATACATAGTGATCAAAAAGATCACTACAAAGAAGAGGATTTTAAATATCTTCGCTTTCACTTCCATCCCCCACTACCTTGCAACGAAATACGAAACCCGTCACACGGTCGGCAACTTTAGCATATTGTTTCCACCAGGATACTCGTTGTGAGAACCTGTATAAGATCTCAGCGATCAAAAAACCGCCGATCACATCCAATAATACGTGCTGCTTCGTCGTCATCGTGGAAAGAAAAACGGCAAGCGCAGCGACCAATGACAACCATTGGTAAAACTTCGGGATCTTCTTCTGCCCCCGAATACCGATGTAACAGAACCAACTGACCAGACAGTGAATGGAAGGGAACAGATTATCCGCATCGTCGACATTATACAGAAAGCGCATGCAAAACGGTATAAAGCCGTCACCAACGACCTCCGGGCGTACATTCGTAGTCGGGATCAGGATGAAAAAGATGGCGCAAACGACACGGGACAGCATATCCGCCACGCAAAAGCGATAACAATGCTCACGGCTGATGCTTCCGATCATAATGTAATTCACGACCCAGAAAGCAAATGCGCCGAAATAAATGAGCACAGTCCATTGCCAATATGGGGTCTGCGTATCGAACTTCATCGTCATATCGTAATGACGACGCCCTCCTGTGAGAAGACGTGTCCCAAAATACACGAGAGAGTTAAATAAAAAGCAACAGATCAGCGGTAATGCCGCATAGATCGGCATAAACCGCTCAATCAGTTTACGTAAATGTATCATGATAAATCCTCAAAACTCCGCGAAGAAATTCCATTAGCGGAAATATTCAACACCGGACTCGAAGATCTTCATGTCCTGGTCTCCATAAATGTTGATGGCTACCGAATCCCCGCGACGCTCCGAATGCGCCATCTTACCGAGGATACGTCCGTCTTCACTGGTGATGCCTTCGATGCATGCGTAGGAACCGTTTACGTTCCACTCTTCATCGGTAGA
>ONPC01000229.1 GCA_900319565.1 uncultured Eubacteriales bacterium
CTAAGATTGGCTAACTAAATACGCATTTCTTCAGCTTCAATTAGCCGTCGAATGCTTGCTCTGATTTCATTTAACTACGGTCGGCTCGCCCCCTCCAAAACGAAGTCGCCGGGAAGTTATTCCAACTTCCCAGCGACTTCGTCTAACCTTTCGACCGTAAACATCGGTCAGCGATGCTATCCCACTTTACGGTCGTATCTATATGCCCGCGCACTGTGTGGATCTCCCATACACCACGTGGGCCTGAACCTTCCCGGATTTACACTTCCGGTGCAGCGCTTCCCGTAGCGCTGAGGCAAGACTGCTGTGTTACTTTTTCTCGATATATCCGTTCACCGGCAGATTATACATGTTGTCGGTCACCGTCTTATATCGATCCCCTTTATAATCATCCGTAAAACCATTGTAGGCACGGTAGATTTCGTTCGTCTCGGTATCGTATACCCTCTCATAACCGAGCGTTGTATCGCTGCGTTTCTGGCTCAGGATGTCGTACGTCGACTGTCGCGCTTCCCAGCCCTTCGTGATCAGATCCGAAGTCTCGTTATAGATCTGCGCATTAGCCCGAAGACTTCTGCCCAGGATCTCCTCCTGGCCCATGAAACCATCCACGAATTTCTGGGTAAATTCAATGCTGCCGAGGCACTCCATCAGCGGAGCCTCCCACTCGATGAACTCTCCTTCCGGCGCGGTCACATACATCGTGTCATACACATAGTATGTCGTCACATAATAGAGACTCACCGGATACATCGATGCAGAGAACAGTCCATCGGTCTTGCGTCCCTTCTCATCGGTAAATGTTCCGCGGATCACGTCGCCGCCGGTCATGCTCTTTCCGACCTTCTCGATCATCTCGAAGTCATTCATGGTCTGGAATGTAAACGTCGCCGCATTTGACAGGGAAAATGACTGCGTGAAAACCTGGTAGAAATACTCGGTCGTAGGCGGATCCAACGCCGGCAGGTTTGCGAACGGCGTTCCGGGATACATGCTCCCGTACCACTTCCGCTCAGCTTCGGTCTTCAGATAGCCCTCGGTCTTCATGTTAAAAAAGATGCTGTACTGCGGGTTTTGCGGATCTGAAACATGGAACGTATAGTGGATCAGATCACCCGGATAAACATTGACCGTAAACCCCTCCGGAATCTTCATCTTGAAATAACCGTTCGGGTCAGTGTAGTCCACCAGTTTCTTCTTTTGGGTCGCTTTTATGGTAAATGCTTCCTTCTCAGCAGGAGCCTGTGCCGTTTTACTGCCAGGCGATCCGGAGTCAGCGCCGTTCTCACAGGCCGTGAGTACGCCAACCAATACTATACTGAGAAGCAATGAGGTCAATCTCTTCATACCTTTCACCTCCTCTGGCAATGTTTCGATCTGCATTCCTATCACTCTCAGAGAAATGGCTCAAAAGCCGCCGCTTCCTGTACAGAAAGATTATCACATATTTCTGTAAATGTAAAGCGTTTTGGCTAAGTTTACTGAAATTTTAGATTTGTCCATTCACATTTCGGATTATTGCCTGTGTGCCCACGAAATTATCAATTCTCTTTGCCGCTCAGGAGCCCTGCAGAATGAGCGGGCCGCCGGCGGTCGTCTCCGTCTCCCGAAGCAACCCGGATCGGCAAAAAAAAGGGGAGGCATACGCCCCCCCTTTTCCTTTCAGATAGCACAAAGCAACGCTTTCCGAAAGCCTTATGATTTCCGATCGAAGGTCTCACGGCACTCCCTATCAATAGCCGGAATGACCACGCTCAAACAGCCCAATCGTCTTCTTGATATGCTTGAGTTCATAAACAGAAACTGCGAAAGATGCTGCAGTGGAAACAAGCAAAAGGAAGTAAACAAAGCCCCAACTACCGGGGTTACCGGCATTAATACCAAGAATGATGCCGGACAGGAAGGCCAAAGCCTGAACGCCCAAATACAGTTTAAAAATGAAGTCCCATTTGTCTGCAAGACTGCGATCCCAAGGCCGTGTCAGATCCGCAAAAGCTCCGCACAGATGATAGTAGGCCAGAATACCAAATGCCGCATCCGCAAGAGTGAGTATGACTTTTAAGCCGGTGTTTTCGTCCTTCGAAAAGGCGTCGATCACCGAGATCAGAACCCCGAGGAGAATAAAGACAACCACCTGTCCGAAACGCTCTTCATAGGCCTTCAGCTGGTTCAGCAAAACCAACTCCCAAATGGCTACAGCTAATATGATCAAAGCCTGAATGATCATAATAACTGCATAAAAATTCAGGTAATTAGCAAGCGATTCACTGGCATAGTAATAGCCGTAAAACGATTCCATTCCTGTTATCACAAAGTATAACATAAGCAGTGTTACTCCGACCATGATACCGCCCAGGACCAACAGAATCTTGCGTGCACTATAAAAGGGTCTTAAGGGCTCTAACACCCCTGTGCGCATCCCAGGCTGTTGCACATTTCCCCCGGAGTTTTGTACAGGTTCGGCCGCCCTCTGCCGAGCACCGCACTCAGGGCAAAAAACATCTCCGTCGGGCACTTGCGCCCCACAAATACGACAATACATTTTTTCTACCTCCCATGTTTATTTATTTTTGGTTTTCCACCACATAACCCTTGATACGGCCATTGTATCATAGATTATGATTGTGTACAAGGATTATTTGGATCGCACAGCATCCGTAACAGGATCGGCTCCACATACATGACAAACCATTTTCCACCTCCATGTTTTTTCGGAACCTCAGCATAAACGCGTTGTTCATCTGTGCTATCCCTTAGCAACAGTATACATTATCTCCCGCAAATTCTCACCTGCTTAAAAATGAATTCTTTCTGACATTTCTTGCGGCTTCCCGCCGATTTCTTACGAAAAAAGAAAGAACGGGACGCTTTCCGTTAAGGAAGCGCCCCGTATAGCAAGGTATTATTCAATTGCTTAAGCGTTTTTACTGACCGATGCGGTCATTTTCCTTTCGTTCCTGCACCAGGCTGTAGTAAGCCATCAAACCGGCGACGGTCTTGCAGTCCCGAATCTCGCCGGCACGAATCTTCGCGATCAGGTCGGCCAAGTCACATGCCTGCACATCCATGTATTCATCTTCATCCAGATGCTGCTGCGTCTTCGTCAGATCTTCTGCCAGATACAGGTCAATGGTTTCGTCACAGTAGGCGATCGCGGTGACCAGTTTGAGCAGCAGAGTCAGTTTCCCGGCACGATAGCCAGTCTCCTCTTCGAGCTCGCGCGCGGCACAAACCTCGCCTGGCTCGCTCTTCTCGTTCTTACAGCCCGCCGGGATCTCCAGCGTAACGCGATCTACCGCGTTGCGGAACTGGTTTACCATCAGGATCTTTCCGTCCGGGCGAACCGCTACCACGGCAGCGGCACCCTTATGTCCCAGAAAGTCCCAGTGAGCCTTCCGCCCATCCGGCATAAGGATGGTATCGTCGTACATGGTCAGAAGGTTTCCTTTATAGACCGGTTTTCGGTCGATTCGTTTGATCAGATCCATTTTAGTAACCTCGTTTATGCGGCGTGTGCCCGAGGGCGGTCACACGGCCGTACGATCCCCGCGCAGGATCATTTCTTCCAAGCGCCGCTCTCCTTCGAACTGTTGTTCATCTCCTCATAGCGGGCAAAGCAAGCGCGTACGGCCTTCATCAGGGCGTTACGCATGCCGTTCTCCTCGAGCGCTTCCACACCCGCGATCGTGGTACCTGCCGGTGAGCAGACCATATCCTTCAGTTTTCCGGGGTGCTCCTTAGTATCCAGCACCATTTTCGCCGAGCCCAGCACAGTCTGTGCGACGAACTCGTATGCCATGTCTCTGGGCATGCCGCAGGCTACTACGCCGTCGGCCAATGCTTCGATGAACATGAACACATAAGCAGGAGAACTGCCGCTCGCGCAGGTGACCGCATTCATCAGGTTCTCATTGACCTTCTTAAAACGGCCCATGGTGGAGAAGATCATCTCAAGCGTTGCAACTTCCTCTTCGCTGAACTTCGTCTCATCATAGCAGATGCCCGTCATACCCTCGCCTACCAAAGCCGGGGTGTTCGGCATCGCGCGGACGATTCGGATCTGATCCGACAGCGCCGCTTTCAGGCGGTCGATCGAGTAGCCCGGAGCGATCGAGATCAGGATCTGGTCCGGCTTAATGATGTTCTCGATATTCTTGAGGACCTGCGGATAGAACTGCGGTTTCACAGCCAAAACAACGATGCGGGACTTCGCAGCGCACTCGGCGTTGCTGTCCGCAAAGATCACGCCGGTCTCGTTATATACCTTCTTTACACGATCCGCGCTCGCGTCCGCAAATATCAGGTCTGCCTTATCTACGACCTTCAGCAGGCCGCGCATCATGGCGTAGCCCATGTTTCCCATTCCGATAAAACCGATTTTTGCCATAGTTTCTCCTTTCGGTTCGTACTTTCTGTTTCCGTTTGTTTCTGCCGCAAGCCGGCCTTCGTTTTTCGATCCTGAAACAGGAATCCCCGAAGCTTTGCCGGTCCGGCAGTTTCACTTCTTGTTATATCCAACGCCCAAGCGGGCGGTTTTCTTACTTCGTCTGCTGCAGCAGTTTCTCCACGGAAGCCAGCTTAACACAAAGCACGAAGACTTTGCATGCCTTCTCCAGGTCCTCGCGGGACGGGAAGGTCGGGGCTATACGGATGTTCGCATCCTCGGGATCCTTACCATACGGATAGGTCGCGCCGGCGCCGGTCATGACCACGCCCGCCTCCTTACACAGGGAGACGATCCGCTTCGCGCAGCCGGGCAATGCGTTGAAGGAGATGAAATATCCGCCCTTCGGAGTTACCCAGGAGCCTACATTCAGGCCGGACAGTTCGTGATCCAACGTCGTGAGGACTGCCTCGAACTTCGGACGCAGGAGCGCCGCCTGCTTCTTCATATGCTCACGAACGCCGTCGGCGTTCTTGAAATACTGCGCGTGGCGCAGCTGATTGATCTTATCATGACCGATGGTCTGGATGGTCATCTGCTTTTTGATCTCGGCAATATTCGCCGGGGAAGAAATGATCGCTGCTACTCCTGCGCCTGGGAAAGTCACCTTCGAGGTCGAGCAGAATTCATAGTACATATCCGGGTGGCCGGACTTCTCGCAAGCCTCCACGATATTCAGGATGGGCTTTGCGTCATCGTACAGATGGTGGATGGCGTAAGCATTGTCCCAGAAGATACGGAAGTCTTTTGCTGCAGGCTGCAGGTTTGCCATGCGAAGAACGACCTCATCCGAATAGCAGATGCCGGCCGGGTTGGAATACTGCGGAACGCACCAGATGCCTTTTACCATGGGGTCTTCCGCCACCAGGCGTTCTACCATGTCCATATCGGGGCCGTTTTCATCCATGGGGATGTTGATCATCTCGATGCCAAACAGCTCGGTAATGGCGAAATGGCGGTCATATCCGGGCACCGGACACAGGAACTTCACTGGCTGGCCCAGTTTGCACCAGGGAGTACTGCCCATCACGCCGAATACTTCACTGCGGGAGATGGTATCATACATGATATTCAGGCTGGAGTTTCCGTAGACGATCATGTGATCCGGCGCAGCGCCCATCAAGTCGCTTAAAATCTTTTTGATCTCCGGGATGCCGTCCAAAACGCCGTAGTTGCGTACGTCCACACCGGCCTCACACTGAAACGAAGACTCCGAGGTAAGCGCGTCCAAAAGCGGCAGAGAAAGATCCAACTGATCCTTACCCGGCTTACCTCTGGACATATCCAGCTTCAGCCCCATTTCTTTTACCTTTTCAAACTCTGCTTTCAGGGCCTGCTCCAAGACCTGAAGTTCTTTCCTGCTCAACTCGTTGTAAGCCTTCATAAAGATCGGTACTCCTTTTTCTAAAGTGAAACGGGCACAAAAACCCGTGTTATCTCTTTAACTTTTCAAGTATAATATAAGTCTTTGCCGTTCGTCAACCCATATTTGTATTTTTTTCAATCCCTGCAGGGCACGAAAAAGGCAGGACCCGTGCCCTGCCTCATCCGTATCCTGTCTATTCTGTTTCGGTCTCTTACTCCGAAATCCTTTTACTGTGTAACCATGTAGCCGGAAAGATCGGGATTCATTTGGATGCCCAGCACCGCTCCCAACAGAGGCCCCATGGACTGGAATACCTTGTATCCGACACTGACTACGTCGGAAAACGGAACGGTATTATCGATCTTGTGGATCTCAACTTCATATTCCTGAACATTCGCTACCACAACCATATTGATCTTCTCTCCGGTCGCTTCATCCGTGACCACGAAGGAAGCGGACAGAGACAGTATCTTATCCGCATCATCATAATGAATGGTCAGCGTGGGAAATCCATCCTTAAAGTTATGTTGCAGCTCCTGATCCAACTCTTTCTTAAAAGCTTCATAACTCTCTTTGGAGGCCGTATGAGCCCGCGCCTCACTCAGAAAGCTTTCGAGCTGAGACCGCATCTCTTCTTCACTCATGAACAGTTGCGCTCCGACACCGTCCGATACTTCGGAATAAAGCCGACCGAACATGGTTAAAAGTTCTTCCTCCGTAACGGAAGCGACAGCTCCCGCGTTTTGAAGGCCGGTGTTGATCTGATCCGTGAGACGCCCGGCAGCCGCCTTCAACTCTGTTTCGTTGTACGACGGAGTCCCGCTCTCCTGGAGATATTTATAGAAAAAACGATAGTCGGATTCATTTGTGTTTTTTGCCATAGAGCGCATCAGAGAAGCAACCAATGCTCCATTGAGCTCCAAATTGATCTCATCTTCTCCGACGGTGATACACGAAGCGTCTACTTCCCTCAAGATCCGGGACAGATAATCCATAAAGAAACTGCGAGCGGATTCATCGAGTTTCGACGGATTCATAATACCGGAGCCGACCGGAATCGTAAACCGGGAGACCCTTTGAATGTCATCAAAGGTGATCTGCAGTCCGAACTGTTTCAGCATCATATCGATCTGTTCCTGCCCGCCCAGAAGATCTGACAAAAGAACCGGAAGTGTGGTCGCGACCTGCATCTCTTTTTTATCTAACACATAGTGAAGCAATTCATCGGAAAACCGGATCGAGTTGGTATTGACGTCCAGGTTTGCATATCCGTCACCGATCAGTCGGTCCATGTCCCATTGACTCTCCATGCGCAGGCGAACGTAACCGCTCGTGCCCCCAAGACTCCATTCTCCGGGATAGGTGTTATCAATGTTGGCGATCACCTGAAACTTCATCAGCATCGAGGTCACACCATCCATCATATTCAGCACTTTGGTGAGCGAATCACTCGTTTCGATCTCATCAAACTTGATATCTTTTGATGTTGCGAACTCATCTGAGGTCTGCTCGGCGTTCTTTGTCTCCGAACCGGAGGCCTGCCCTTGCGTTGCATCCATATCCGTCCGTGGTTCCGTTTCTTCGGGAGCAGGGAAACTCGATGGCATATCCTCAGTTGTTTGCTGTGTGCTTCCGATCGTGACATTCTCTTCCTGCGTCATATCTTTACTGCTCTTCTTCGTGCATCCTGCTGCGGATGAAAACGCCAGAAGCAGACTCATCGAAAGCGCCGCGATCTTTTTCATCTTTCTCATCTTCTTCCTCTTTCCATGAAACATAAACCCTCTACAACAGCATGTGCCCCCTTGCAAAAGGCACACGTTCCGAAAAAACTATTTCCGATGGTAACATTATAGGGGACGCCCCTTTGTCGGTCAATTTCCTCTTACATATTGTAAGAAAAAAGAAAGAATTCCGGGGGATGTCTGATCGAGACACCCCCCGGAGGTATGCGGCCTGCGTTCGCAGGTCCTGAATATTACGATCCTGCGGATGCAAGATCCTTTTTGAAATTATTACTTTCCAAGAATGTTTTCCAGACCGTTGAGGTTACCGGAAGCACTGGGCTTCTGAAGGGTATTCACCAGCTTAAGAACGGATTCAACAACATCCGAAAGTTCGGAAGCGTCGGTCACATTCTGGAACTGACCCTTGTTGTACTCGTTCACAGCCTTAACAGAGAACTTAACTACAGCGCCATTCGGAGCCAGAGTCGGATCCTTCGGGATCTCGATCTCTGCGTCGAAAGCGAGTTTAACGCCGTCTGCCGTAGCCTCGACCTCGATTGCAGGAATGCCGTTCTTAAATACGCTGGTCAGACCTTCGTTGATCTGGTTAATGGCTTTCTGATAAGACTCACCGAAGTTACCTTCTGCGAGCTCAGCCTTACCATCCTTAAGCATTTCCTTCAGCTCATCTTTCGCTTCTTTGAGAGATTCCTCATTGCCCAGTTCTGCGAGCATCTCGTTGTATTTCTCAGTGATCTCTTTTGCCGCTTCATCGATACCGTCGAGATCCATTTTGGATGTATCAACGCCGGCTGCCTTCGCGCCTTTTTCGATCTCGGATGCGATCGCCTTCAGGCCCGCATTCAGTTTCTCCTCATTCAACTCCGGCATAACCTTCGGAAGGATCTCGAAGAGCTTATCGATATCGCTGTCCTGTGTATTCTGAATGAAGGAATATGCTACGGAAGCAACAAAATCACCGTCGGGCTTGATGGTGTACTTATTACCGGAAACAGATACGGAGCTCTCTGCTACACTGCTCAGAATGCGCTTTGCATAATCCTTAGCGAAATCAAGAGCATCGCCGTCCAGTTCCTTAATGTTGACAACGTCGGTTCCGATCGGAAGATTAACGCTGGTCATCTTCTTGATATCCGCTGTGGTAACCGGAACACCCATGCCCTGAAGCAACTGGGAGATAGCGTCCTCGCTTCCGAATACACCGGAAGCCAGCTTCAAAACATCGAAGTTAACTGCTACGTGATCATTGTCCGCTGCAAAACGGAGCAGATCGCCTGCGACCTTGAGCTCTTTTGCGTTCAAATCCACGCCAACGGTACCGGAAATCTGCTTCTTCGTCAGGTCAATGAAAGAATCAATGTCGAAATCAACCTTAACTCCGGTCAGGCTGGCAGTCGATGCAAGCATGTTTCCGAGATCTACGGAAACCTCAGCCTTCGAACTCATCTTCTTAGCATCGGAAAACGTGCTGTCGATCAGTTTTGCAAGAGCATCGGTGGTCTTGATATTCAGGCTGGTGTTGTTGTTAGCTGCTGTGGTAGGCTCTTCTGTAGGCTTGGGCTCAACTTCCTCAGTAGCCTTCTCGGTAGCCTTCTCAGTAGGAGCTTCTGTGGTCTTAACCTCTTCGGTAGCAGGTACTGCTTTCTCTGTCTCCGCAGAAACTTCGCTTGTGGGATCCTTATCTTCTTCACCCACTCTTGCGCTGGTCTCCACAGGAGCTTCCGTAGGTGCGGCGGTAGTATCTACTACTGCTACAGTGGTATCCGGCTCAGTTACTACCGGTGCCTGTGTGGTCTCGTCTGCGGCATCTTTCTTGGTACATCCGGCCATAGAAGCAAGTGCAAGTACGGCACTCATGGATACAGCAGCCAATTTCTTAGTTCTTCTCATAATTCATCCTCACTTTTCATGAATTAGTCTGTGTGTCTCAAAAACACGCACACGTTTTCAGTTACTCATGTCGTTAAGGAAACGAAAACTCCTCCCTTACTTACAGAATCGCCCCAACGACACACGTATTATAACGGAAATGCCCGATTGCGTCAATTCAAATATTCGGATCGTAAGATTTTCGAAAGAAAATCCCGGAAAATGAAAGCATTTCCCGGGATTTTTTAATATATTATGTGCCTCTTCAGAACCCGAAGGTTCGGCAAAAAGGCTCAGGGACACACCGTTCTGTGCCAGAGCATCACTGCTCCAGATACTTCGTAAGGCGCTCTGCGATCGCTTTGATAAAGGCCTCGCTGGACAGAGGGTGGATATCCGGCAAGGAAGAAACCAACGCCAGATCCTTCGTCATATAGCCTGCTTCGATGGTATCGATCGTCGCCTTCTCCAGGCAGTCCGCATACCGAACCAGCTCCGGCAGCTCATCCATCAGGCCACGGCGACGCAGCGCTCCACTCCATGCGAAGATCGTTGCTACGGAGTTGGTCGATGTCTCCTCACCCTTCAGATACTTGTAGTAGTGACGCTGTACGGTGCCGTGTGCTGCTTCGTATTCGTACTTTCCGTCCGGGGATACCAGAACGCTGGTCATCATGGCCAGAGAGCCAAACGCAGTTGCAACCATGTCGCTCATAACATCGCCGTCGTAGTTCTTGCAAGCCCAGATATAGCCGCCTTCGCTTTTTACCACACGGGCTACTGCATCGTCGATCAGGGTGTAGAAATACTCGATACCGAGTTTCTCGAACGCCTCTTTATACTCTTTATCATAGATCTCCTGGAAGATATCCTTAAACGTATGGTCATACTTCTTGGAGATGGTATCCTTCGTCGCGAACCACAGATCCTGCTTCGTATCCAGTGCATAGGAGAAGCAGCTGCGGGCGAAACTCTCGATGGACGGGATCAGGTTGTGCATGCCCTGCGCCACGCCTGCGCTCTTATACTCGTGAACGAGTTCGCGGGTCTCACTGCCGTCCGCTGCCGTGTAGACCAGTTCCACCTTACCGGGGCCCGGAATCTTCATCTCGCTGGCTTTATAGAGATCACCGTACGCATGACGGGCAATCGTGATGGGCTTCTTCCACGTACGAACGTACGGTTCAACTCCCTTTACCAGGATGGGCGCACGGAATACCGTTCCGTCCATGATGGCGCGGATGGTCGCGTTCGGGCTCTTCCACATCTCTTTTAAGTTGTATTCCTTAACACGCGCCGCATTCGGAGTGATGGTCGCGCATTTAACGGCAACGCCGTACTTCTTCGCGGCATTGGCCGAATCAACGGTCACCTGATCATTGGTCTTATCACGGTTTTCCAGACCCAGATCGTAATACTCGCTCTTAAGGTCTACGAACGGCAGGATCAGGTCATCCTTGATCATCTTCCACAGGATTCGTGTCATTTCATCGCCATCCATCTCTACGATGGGCGTCGTCATTTGGATCTTCTGCATGGTTTTTGTCTCCTTTATGATCGGCATAAAGCCGGGATTTATCCTCCCCGGGACGCCAACGGCCTCCGGGACAGGACAGGATCTTTCACATAGATATGATTATAGCGAATCCCCCGGACCTTGTAAAGTGAAAAATCACGGCCGGAGGATCTCGCGTACTAAGACATGTTACAGGTTCGGGCTCATCAGCATCTGCAGATAGCGGAACCAGACACGATAGAATGTGCGGTTCATATGGATGCCGTCCTTCAGGTAGTTCTGTTGGCGGACGATCCAGTTCGCATCGATGTATTCCACGCCGAGCAGGTTCGCCGTATGGTTCAGAAGCGCGTCATACATCGGCGCGCGCACCAGATCCGCACGGGTGCTGCCCAGAACATCCGACGGGGGCAAAAGCGAGGACACATACAGGGAAACACCCGGGATCTGCTCCCGCAGGCTTTCGACCATCGCGGTAAATGCATCCGCAAAGGCTTCAGGCGTCTTGTAATAGTTACAGTTATTCAGACCCACGAAGATCACCACGCGCTCGGGAAATACCGCAGCCACTTCCGGGATCTTCTCTTTCAGCGCATCGAGGGAAGCACTTCGCTTATAAACGACCTGCGACATATCGATAAAACCGTAGTCACCGATGGCCTGGGTCATCGAATCGCCGAAGAAAATGGTGTTCATGAACATGGAGTGGATCTGCTGCTGCTCTTCGGCAGACAGATTCCGCACATCATTCAAATCCAGTTTCTCGTTCCACTCTTTCTTGAAATCATTGATCCGGATCTGCTTTACGGTCAGCGGCGGCTCGGTCGGGATCGGATCTGTGACCGGTTCGGTCTGCGGCGGCTCCGTGACCGGCTCGGTCGGAACCGGATCTGTCTGCGTCTCGACCTGCGCCGGAGCATCCGTTTGGGACTCCGTCACCTGGATCACCGGGATATCCGTCAGATCCGGGAAATCATTGAAATTCAGGGTCTTTCCTTCGGTCTCGCCGTTTTGTGCAGAGGCTCCGGTTTCGTCATCCGTCCACCCGGGAACCGGGACCGAAGGACCATCCGGAACGGGCAGCGTCACCTCTACCTCGGTGACCTCCTTCTGCCGGATCTCTTGAAGCAGCGCCGGCAGGTTCTGCGCTTCGATCTGCTTTACGACATCCACGCCGGCCTGTACGGGCTTCTTACCGCTTACGGAAAAAATGTACAGAAGGCTTACGAAGAGGAAGAAGCCGATCGCCCCGAGGATCATGTGCAGCGACTTACGCATGAGTTTTTTATAATGATTATTCATCCGCTTCGCCTCCTTCCAGGATCAGCGACAGCGAGCCATCCTCATAATATGTGTTGATATTGTACAGGAAACAGATGTCGGTGATGCCGGCGGAAGCCGTCAGCGTCCGGATGTCCCCCGTGTAGTATCTCGGATCCACCACGTGGATCTCCGAGAAGAACGGACACAAAAATCCGATCATCGCATTCGCGTAGGAATCTTTGAAAATCAGGAGCTTGCGGTTCGATTTCGCATTCGTCGAGATGTTCAGCCAGGGATAATTGCCCCCGAAGAAGACCTCGTACGGATCATCGCCGGCTAAGCCTTCCGAAGAATACAGGCCGGGCAGGGTCTTCTGCTGCTCCTTGTAGTTCGTTACGCACGCGATCTCCGGTTCGGGCAGATACAGTTCGATCGCATCCGCGGTGCGACTGTAGAAACCGCTCTTACTCATCAGTGTGCCCTGGAAACGCGAGTGCACCTGCACCTGCTTCCAGTTCTGGTTTTCGAACGGAAGGTCCATGCTTGCGGCCAATGTTTTCGCGCCGACGTAGGCGCCGTAGGTGGTCCAGTGATGATCCGTGCGGTAGTAGATCTGTTTATCCAGCTTGGTCTCATCGATAAAGGTCTGCACCGGCGATACGACCGTCAGGTTCGACAGGCCGGCGTTTCTCACTTCCTGCTCCCAGGATGCGTACCACTCCTCCTGCGAGTCGATCGGTGCGCCCTTCGGCAGTTTATCCTTCAAGATCCAGGATGCATTGGGAATGAGCATGAAATATGCCCGGATATCCGGATACTCACGCAGGTAGTCAATCACTGCCTTCGTCGTTTTTGCCGCACGTGCGTCATCCTTGCGTTTAAACTCCTCGATCAGATAGCCGCTGCCACTGCGATATACGCCCTGCGAGTATTTTTCACCCATGATGTGTCCGCGCAGTTCATCCAGATAGACCCAGACATTACGCGCGGGGAACTGGTCTGCCAGATAGTCTTCCATTGCGTTGGAAAACGTACCGTTTTTCAGGTTCTCCGTCGTCATCTCGGGCAGCTGCGCCAGCGACCGGCGCTCCTGTGCAGAGTAGGATTTCCGCGGCCAGACGAGACGAAGGAATGACAGCAGAAAGATCATCATTAAAAACACGATTCCGAGCAGACGAAAGAAACGCAGCTTGCGTGCGCGTTCTCTGGCTTCTCTGTCAGTCATACCCTCACCTCCTTGTAACAGTTTCTTTCAGGGAAACTATGAATTTAAAATCTGAAATACAAAAACGGATTGTAACTCTGGTATACCAAAGCGGCTACGCAGAGCATGAACATCAAAACACGAAGGGCAATGGACACGGTGTAATACTTCACCGCGAACTGTTCGTTCAGCCGGTGGAACACCGGGGTCGAGAAAAACGCGCCCAGCAGCAGGACCAGGAGGCCTGTGCGAATGAAATAGCCCGTTGTGGCATTGGCCAGTGTACAGCCTACACCGAACATGTGACCGACATACGTCAGCATTTCGGAGAAATCCGTGTGAACGAAGAACATCCAACCCAGTGTTACGAGCAGGAACGTAAGGATACGTCCCGGCCACGGATGGCTGCTGATCCGATCGTGGATGACGTATTTCTCGAGCAAAAGCAGGACGCCGTAGTACAGGCCCCAGAGAATGAAGTTCCAGCCGGCGCCATGCCACAGGCCGGTCAGCATCCACACGATCAGGATGTTGCGAACGTGCTTACCGGGCGATACGCGCTTACCGCCGAGCGGAATGTAGACATATTCGCGGAACCACGAGCTCAAAGATATATGCCAGCGACGCCAGAACGACGTGATGCTGGTCGCTGTATACGGATAGTCAAAGTTCTTCGGGAAGCGGAAACCGAACATCTTACCCAGGCCGATGGCCATATCCGAATAGCCGCTGAAATCAAAGTAGATCTGGAAGGTGTAGGCAAACGCGCCGATCCAGGCGGTCATGGCCGATGCATGTCCCGCGCCGAGGCTCTCGATCTGCACGTAGAGCGCGCCGAGCTGGTTTGCCAGCAGGACCTTTTTGATCAGGCCTCGCAGGAAGAATTCACCGCCGTTTCCAAACATGGCCAGCGTGACCTTGCGCTTCGTCAGCTGCTTCTCAACATCTTCGTAACGGACGATGGGACCCGCGATGAGCTGCGGGAACATCGTGATGTACAGGGCGAACTTCAAAAAGCCTCTCTGGACTTTGATCTGATTGCGGTAGATGTCCACCAGGTACGAAATGGCCTGGAAGGTATAGAACGAAATACCGATGGGCAGCAGGAGCTTCATGGCCGGTATGAATTTAAGGCCGACGCCCCGCAGCTGCGTGGATACAAAAGGATAATATTTGAAAATGCCCAAAGCGAGCAGATTCCACCCCACGGCGATCCCCAGGTTCAGTTTCGCGTACCGGGAATGGTTTGCGCGGTTGTTTGATATGATACGGCCGAAAACATAATTGACCGTAATGGACATGAGCATGAGGAAGATATAGACCGGTTCGCCCCATGCGTAAAAGATCAGGCTGAATGCCAGAAGAACCATGTTTCGTGCTTTCTCGGGCGCTACGAAGTAAGCCAGAAGCACCATCGGAAGGAACACGAACAGGTATGTCATACTGGAAAAAACCATTTCGCGTCCCCCTTATGGTTCGATTTGTTTTAGGAATTCACGTTCCACCGCGGAAGCGTCAGAGGAAATGATCATGAATACGTAATAACCGCGGGTCACATAACGCACGTCTTTCAGCAGCGTCATCTGGTCCTCGCCGTATCCGTTGAAACAAGTACACTGATAGGCCACGCGGTTCTTCATCGCTTCCACGACCGCGTCGACCTGGGATTTATCATTTACACGAACTAAAAGAAGCTCCGCGGCATCCATGTTGGAATTGGGGCCGAAATAGCCCACTGCCGCGAAGTCATTGGCCGCCAGGCCGAAGCGGCGTTTGAGGGACAATGCGTCCTCCTCGTGCCACTCATCCTGCGTAATGGCGGACAGTTCCGTTACCAAAGCAGGAACATCCACCTCTTTATATTTTTTCTCATGAGCGATAAACCAGACGAACACTAACAGGGCTGTCACTGCGACAACCTGAAAAGCAACGATATATAATTGGCGTCTCTTTTCAATATCCCACTGCCCGCTCATTTACTTACATCCCTCTCGTTCTGGCATTTCCGAAGCCCCGGCCTTATGCCTGCCCCGGTCCCGCCTGCTTTGCGACGCGAAAGTCCGGCCTCCCCGTATCTGTCGCACCGGTACGGCCTACTCTCTGCCGTCCCAGCAATACGTGCAAAGCTTATCCGGATCGATACCGACCGCTTCGATCATGTCGTCCAGCCGGTGATACCGAAGGGATGTGAAATGGAGTAATTCGCAGATGCGATCGATCATCTTCTGATACTTCTCGCTGTCCGGATCGGTGTACTCGCGAAGCACCTCGTCGGGAACGTCGTCCCCCTCGAACTCACGGATCACCCGGCGGGTGATGAGTTCCATCTCCGATGTGGAACGTGAGAAATTCAGATATTTACAACCATAAACCAGCGGCGGGCACGCAGGACGAATATGTACTTCCTTCGCGCCGCTCTCATATAAGAACTGCGTCGTCTCGCGAAGCTGTGTTCCGCGGACGATAGAGTCATCGATCAGAAGAAGGCTCTTTCCCTCGATCAGATCCTTCACAGGGATCAGTTTCATCTTCGCGATCAGGTTCCGCTTCGACTGCAGAGTCGGCATGAACGAACGCGGCCAGGTCGGCGTATATTTGATGAACGGACGGGAAAAAGGAATACCGGATTCGTTCGCATAACCGATGGCGTGCGCCGTACCGGAATCCGGTACGCCGGCTACCACATCCGGCTTCACATTGTCTCTGCGGGCTAACATCTTACCGCAGTTATAACGCATCCGCTCAACGCTGATGCCTTCATACGAAGAAGACGGGTATCCGTAGTAGATCCACAGGAAGGTGCAGATCTTCATCTTCTCGCCGGGCAGCACCAGTGTTTTAGCGCCGGACGGCGTGAGGATCGCGATCTCACCGGGACCCAGTTCCCGCTCCTCGGTATATCCTAAATTGGTAAATGCAAAGCTTTCGAAGCATGCGCAGGTCGAGCCCTGCTTATGTCCGATCACGACCGGCGTACGGCCCAGACGGTCACGCGCCGCGAAAATGCCGCGCTCCGTCAGCACCAGCAGCGTCATGGAACCGTCGATCAGTTCCTGCGCATACCGTATACCGTCGATCATGTTTTCTTTTTGGTTGATCAGGATGGCCACCAGCTCCGTCGGATTGATCTCGCCGTTACTCATAACGTTGAAATGCACATCCTTCGCCAGCAGTTCTTTCTCGATCTCTTTGATATTGTTGATCTTACCTACGGTGGTCACGGCAAATGTACCGTGATGGGACCGCATCAGGATCGGCTGTGCCTCATAGTCGGAGATACATCCGATGCCGTAGTTGCCTTTCAAACTGTGAAATTCACTGTCGAACTTCGTACGAAACGGCGAATTCTCAATGTTGTGGATCGCCTTATCAAACCTTCCGTCACCGCAGACCGCCATACCCGCGCGCCGCGTTCCCAGATGCGAATGATAGTCCGTTCCGAAAAAAAGATCAAAAACACAGTCCTCATGTGATGCTACACCGAAAAAGCCACCCATAAAAGCCTCCACTTTCTATATCGGTCCGAAACGTCCGCCCGGACTTCCGATGCCGGCCCTACGCTGTTTGAATTCAAAGCAGAATTCAAAGCACCATGCCGCACCCTATTTATTATACAAGGTGCGGCATGAAATGGCAATGTTTTTTTGATTGTTTATGCTTTGAAAGATTTTCTTTTATGGTTATCCTTATTTGAACATTTCGTCGTATTCTTCCCGGGTGATCAATCCGCGTTTAAGCAGATTGTCGGCATAGGACTTCTTGTCTTCCTGAGATGCTTTTATCAGCCACTCGGCGGATCCGTAGGATTGATCTTCCTTCTTTTTTCCGGAATTTTGCGCGGTCGTGTATGTATTGTCGATAATATCGGCAAAGCCCTGCAATACCCAGTAGGCCAGAAGAGAGCCTGTTATACCGACTCCCCAGATGATAAAAGCATCTAGGGTTTTCACTACTGCACTTCTGTCCTCATAAAACAAATCACTGTTATTTCCGGCGACTGTCTCAATGCCTACTATCAATACTGAAATGAGGCTGATCACCAGTATGATCTTTGAAAATAAACGGATCTTTTCTGCTGAATTCATCTTCTCATGTCCTTTCTGTTTTAAAAACGGATCTTTCCGGATCCTGTGATCCTCGCTACACCTCAAGTATAGCAGGAAAGTCCGCCACGGACAATCTGAAAAATCTTACGATTATTTTACGAAAACTCCGGTTTAATCTTCTTCCATCCTATTCTTATACTCTTCTTCACTGATCCACCCGTTATCAAGCAGCGCCTTCGTATATTTCTCCCACTCTTCTTCATTTTCCGGGTTTGGAAGACGAAAACTCAATTCCGAAGTTCCTTCTTTCGGAATCGGAATGATCGGTATCCCGTAGGCTTTACAGGTATACGCATATGTATTGTCGATATGATCGGCAAATCCATGCAGCACGGCATTTAGAAGTAGCGACAAAAAGAGCCCGCCGATCCAGGTCAGGATCGCAAAAAAAGGCGGCACGCCGTAGGTGTCCAGAAGCGCGATCCCACCCGCAATAGTGAAGATGATATTGATCACCATCAAGAGTAAAGATCTGAACCTGATCTTATTTGCAGTTCTCATTTAGCTATTCCTCCGCATTCCTTTGTTATAACAATTTCTTTTACTCTTCACCCGAAACCATCTTATATGCCCACTCGGTATCGATCATGAAGTTCGGAGCCTGATCGTCCTTCGCCAGGATTTCGGCTGCTGTCTTCGCAATATCCTCGTAATCCGCGGGATCGATCTCAACCTCGCCGAACGCCTTTCCTTCGCGCAAAAACTGGAAGCCGATCTCGCCGTCTCTGCTGAAGAAATATGCCTCATCTGCCTGGAAATTCGGATCGTTCTGCTTCAACTGGATGATGCAGAACACCTTAAAGATCTCCACCACGCGGTCATCCAGGCCGGCATCAAAGATAAAGATCTTCTCACGCAGTTCGTTGAGTGAGCGGACGATTCTCTTTTTATAGCCTTCGACCTCCGGACCGTTCAGGATGCCGTCGCCGCCTTCGATGTTCTTCATCTGTGCGAAGCCCTCCATGGCCTGCACCAGTGCCTCGTTCGTTGTGACATGGTAGATCATGACCTTCTGCTCCATATCATGGTACAGAAAATCATAGGTATACAGCGTCTTTTCCTTGCAGTCCGGACACTCAAAGGTAAATGCCTTACGGTTCAGGACCGCTTCCTTCTTATCGGGATCCAGCGTAACATTGATGCTGGACCAGATCGTAAAATCATGCTCTTTATCACACTTCGGACAGTTGATCTTTGTGGTTTCCTGCTTAGACATATCTATAACTCCGTTCTTTTTCATTTCGGCCGGGCCGTCGGGTCCGTTTTGTTTTCCGGTCCGCTTAGGACCGCATCCATTCTATCATATTTTCGCGGCTCACGCCACCGGAAACTCCCGGTTTTTGCCAGTTGAAATGCCACGATCGCCGAATTCTCTTTCGTCCGGCTTCTAAAGGCCATCATTTTCCGCTTCCCGGCATGGCCAGATCCGGGTGCTCCCCGGAATAGCCGACCTGCGGCAGCGTCGCGATCCTCGAAACATCCTCCGGAGACAGTTCCACCTCGGAAAATGCAAGGTTTTCCTTCATGCGCTCCATACTCGAAGCCTTCACGATCGGGAAGATTCCGCGCTTTGTAAGGTACGCCAGGCAGATCTGCGACACGGAAGCGCTGTATTTTCCGGCCAGTTCCGTAAGCAGCGGATGCGAAAGCACAGCACCGCGTCCCAGCGGGCTCCAGGCCTGCACCTGCATACCCTGCTCCAGGCTCTTAGCGACCGCATATTCCTGCCCGTAGCCCGGATGCAATTCCAGCTGGTTGATCGCCGGCCTAAAACCGGCGTCCAAAAGCGGCTGCATGTGATGCGGCAGGAAGTTGCTCAGGCCGAGCTCACGCACGCGCCCCTTCACCTTCTGTTCCTCCATGGCCTGCCAGGTCTCCAGATCCAGCGTGATCCAGTCCTCTGCAGGATCCGGCCCTTTCGGCCAATGAATCAGGTATGCATCCACATAGTCGAGACCGAGCCGCGATAGCGAACGTTCCAGCGCTGCATTGGCCGCGTCACGCCCCCGCTCATTCATCCAAAGTTTCGTCGCGATATAGACCTCCTCGCGCGCGATCTTCGACTGC
>ONPC01000227.1 GCA_900319565.1 uncultured Eubacteriales bacterium
AAAAACGAGAACGGATTCTTGTACTTTTTTTCGCCTACTATGGCGTTTACTGAACAAAGCTGCTTTACAATACCCGTATTTAGCCGGGTACCTTCTTCCAGTTCAGAAGCGATTACAAGCCGGCGCCCTCTTAATTCAGCTATTTCCGGTTTCACGTTACGACAGGATTTCGTTGTTGTTAGGATCTCAGCAGAAATATCTCCGGAATAATCGCCCATAACCCGTGCAATTGCATTCCAGAAGGTGCTTTTTCCATTCGCACCGTTCCCGTAAGCAATGATTAGATGCTCGTGGAGTACTTTGCCAATAGCTGCAAGACCAACAACCTGCTGTACATAATCAATCAGCTCCTGGTTTTTGCAAAAAAAAGTATCCAAAGCATTAAGCCATAGTGTTTTGCCGTCGTCCCCAACGGAACAGGCTGTTTTTTTCGTAATCAGATCTGATGGGTCATGGGGTTGACTGCCAGCGACTCCTAGTCGCAAGTTATATGTCCCATCTGGGGTGTTTAGTAGGAATGCGTCTTTATCAAGATCATTTACATCAACACTGATCATTGGCTTTACGGTATTAGCTGTTGCTGAAATACGGTTATAATCCCTTCTTAACATGGCGAACTTGTAATACGCTTCCGCCTTATGGAAAGCTATTACCAGGGGATGTTCGTCATCTGCTTTTTTCATTAGTTCGATCGTTTCAACCCCATTCCGCATAACGGATTTAGCCATCTTAGCTTTGATGAGTGCTTGTTTGGTATTTTCAACTTGTTCCTTCGCATCTGCCAGCTGTAGATCAAGGAATTCAAAGATGGCTCCCATGGCATATAGGTCATTTTCAATCCAACTGATTCCGTCATAGCGAAGGAAGTGGGTTTCGTTGGAGTACATCAATTCTGAGCCATACTCCCGTCTTAGGACTTTTGCTTCTCCCAAATCTGTGTAATCTTCCGGCAAAAGTGAGGTATGAAAGTGCATAGTTGCATACTTTTCCGGTGGCAGATAACCCTTGGAAGGTACAACCTTCTTTTCATAGAAGGAAAGGGCACTTTTCCAGATTTCATTAAGTTCTGCTTTGGGGAGTGGTGGATCACATTTTTCCGCCTGTTTCAGAAATTCTTCATAAGAGCTTTCTGTATTCCCAAGACGTGTTAGTACTTTTGCTGCGAAACGGCTCAAAGTACTGTTACGGCTTCCTTCCGGTATTACATATCCATTGGGCTTTGAGGGTTCTGTTTTTCCGGCGGAAGTTTTTACAGTTACTGCTGACACTGTGTCATCGATCCGTGTCCAACCTTCATGCCAGATTACATCTCCTGTGTCAGCGCCGAAGATGAACCTGGCGGCGTCAAGTGCGTTTTCATCGAAAAACGGATATTTTGACCAAACGGCCCGCTTTATCCCGGCATATACATCCGGGTCTTTGCATGTTCCGATTTCGAAGTAAACGTGAAGTCTCGGTCTTTCCGATTTGCCCGCTTTTGCTTTCATATGATTTCTGCTGAAAGCAATGGCATAAGAAATATCCGGGAACAGCGCTTCCAGTTTTTCTGGAGTTACCCATTCTGACGGATCATCAGAGTGGTCATTGTCACAGTCCATGACCAGTACATTGGATTCCAGAAAGTTGCTGTTGCTGCGGCGATCATCTGCGTAAGAAGCACAGACATGATCCTTTTTTATAGCATCTTTCATTTCTGCTGCACTGGTTGCTACTACCTTGTTGGGGTAGAGACTGTTTTTTGGGTCATTGACTACATTTGCTACATGTAAAACGAGTTGCATATTGGATGCCTCCTAGAATTATTAGTAAGGCAGGGATCAGGGAATCCATCACCCTGACCTTCCAATGTAGGAGCGATTGAAAAGCTGATATTTCCGCTTTAATGAAAAAAAGTAAAAAGATTGTAACCAGGAATGGCGACATGTATGTGTAAACGACTCTATATGGCTACAAGGCTCACTAAAAGGAATGCATAATGATTGGATCAAAGCTTTTCCTTCAATACGGAATTTCTGATTCATAGATTAGGTGACGGACGATGATACCCAATATGGTAACTTTTTCTATAATGAAATAAGATTTTAATATTTTCTATAGAAAACTCTACAGAATAGCCATCATCGTCTGTCACCTCAGGTAAGAAAATCATTTCTGAATATATCTTTTTGGCGAGATATGGTATCAGTTATCCAGAGTCCAATCGTCATATGATAACAGCGATAACGGTTCCTCTAATTGAATAAGTCTTATTCGTAATATATAATACTTCACAAGTTATTTGAGATCATTGCCTTAAACATAATCTTTATATGTCGGTGGTATTCTCCACTGAGATTGTTGGGAACAGGTATAAGCCAAGGGGGGAGCAATGCATATCGGATAAGACAGTATTTAGGATGCATTAATAGTCTCTCAATAAAGGGAGAGTAGCGGTCCTTTCTTAAAAAGATTTGGGCAAGTCCGAAAAGGAGGTCAATTATGCCATTGTACGAGGTCGTAGTAACAAATATCTTGTTACTTCTTGGCTATTGCAAAACGATAGCAGAAACACTGCAAGCAACAGAAAAAGAAAAAGAAACCGCAGAAAATTTGGCACATGTCATGCTGGATTTTTCTGGCCACGGAATTAAATCTCTGTGGAGAAAATAGTGGTCCCAATCTTTGGATGGGGGTCACGAATTTGCCCATCGACCGGCAATTCTCTTTGAGAATACTCAAAAATAGTATTGAAAAAGACACAATCAACAAAATGATTGATGTCACAGAGAAATATATAAAAGAAAACAATATTTCTCTAGAATCCAGAGAGGAAATATACAGGCTTATAGAGCCAATGTTTCTCCTGCTTGGGATTACCTTTCGTATATAGGAGTAATTTCAGTGAAAGTGATTTTGAGTAGAAAAGGATTTGATTCTTCAAATGGTGGAATTGTTAGTCCGATATTTATGGATGGCACAATGGTATCTTTTCCTATTCCAAGTCATGATAAGGATAAGTTCTGTGACCTTCACTATAAGGATATATCATATTCCAATATACTGTCTGATC
>ONPC01000226.1 GCA_900319565.1 uncultured Eubacteriales bacterium
CCGCAGCCCTCGGCAGCATTTCACGACATACAAAGCGAAAACTTCCCGTATGTCGTGTTCTCCTTCAGCACGGTTGCTTCTTTACGACATATGACAAATCTGCTTCCTGTATGTCGTAATGCTTCCCAGGCACTCGGCCCGTTTACGACATACGCAGCCGAATAAGCGTTTCAGGCCGGAAAAAGCACCACCCGCAGGGCGGATAGCCCTGCGGGTGATGCTTAATGAAGTGTTATTATAACCGGATCTCTCCTCGATCAGGAGGAAAGAGATCACAGATCCTTAAATATCATATTTCGCCATGATCTGGGCGGGCGTTTTCTTCAGCAAACGATAGATCGGCAGCAGCGCGCAGATGACCGCGAGCAGATACAGGAAGATCAGCACCGGTACGCAGATCCACCAAGGGAGGAAGATCTCCATCTGGATGCCCGACCAATGCGTGATCCAGTGAATGATCCCGACGATGAGCAGATAGGTCGGGAGGATGTACATGGAAGCAGTCACCAGTCCTTCCACCATGAAGCGGAAATACATGTTCTTCCGGGTCACGCCGATGCAGCGGTAAACGCCGATCTCGCGCACACGGGACATAACTGAACTACGCATGATCATGAGCATGCAGAAGCTGAGCATAAGCACGAAGATCAGAACGGTCACCATCTTCTTCATTACCGCTTTCAGCTCTTCTCCGGCGATATCATCCAGCAGATCGTCCGGTGTCCGGATCTGAACCCGGTCTCCGTTTACGTTTTCACTCAGGAACGCTTTGGTAGCCTTCGTATCAGTCGAATGGACCTGCACCTCGACGACCTGATAGCGGTTCCTATCCGTGATCTCAAAATCATCCTTCATAAACCGGGCGACATCCAATTCTTCGCTGTAGTGATCCTTCCGTCCCAAATACAGGTCATTCATGGAGATATAGACAGCCGGCTCATCTGCGGCCACAATGCCGGCGATCCGATATCGGTTCAGAGTAAGTCCGATCAGATCCGACCTGCCTTTGATGAAACCCATTTTGGAACTTTCCACCATCTTATCCGCCATGAAGGAGGTGATCAGGACTTCTCCCGGTTTCAATTCATCGATACCGCGGCCGACGACCACTTTCTTCCCTTCAGCGAGATCCATCGGCAGCATCACTCCGTTCGTTGTGATCGGAGTGACCATTCCTAAGGGTGAATGCTCCTTATAGCTGAAGGTATTAAACAAGTCTACCGTTACGTCGAAATCCACGGCGCCGGTTTGCATAATGCTGTCAATGCCGGCCTTCTTCGTCGCCATCGCTTCCATCACAGGGGCGAGCGAATCGAGCGACGCACGCACCTCAAATATGTTGTGATTAAACGATGCCTTCGCATCCAGATAGGTCTTTATATCCTTTCCGGCCATGGCGAAAAACAGAACGATGATCACGGCAAAAAATCCCATGACTCGTTTCAGCATCTTATCACCCTTCGTCTTAGGTCCGGCGATCTGCTGTGCGCTTTCATGAAGCGCGTTCTTCCAGTGGAAGAGGCGTCCGAAACGCTTTCCTTCAAACGGAGGCAGAGTCTCCATGTGGACCACCTGCTCCTTATGGCGTCTCTCCTGCTCTTCTTCAAAACTTCCTTCACGGAAGGTGATCTCGCTGTTTACATCCACCAGTTTGACCTTCGGCGAGTCGCACATCAGCAGGATCGTACCGTCGCGGTTGACGATACGCACCGAGACCTCTTCGGGCAGATCGTCACCGTAGCAACTCAAGCGGACATGGCCCAGCGTCGTTTCCTTCTTCTCGTAATCTCCGAGATAAACGACGTTTTTATCTCTGCCGACGTAGCCATTGGCGTCTTCATTTTCCCGGATCTCCGTAACGCGGCCGTCCTTCAGGCCGATGACCTGATCGCAATAATAGTCGACCAGCTCGGTTTCATGTGTGACCAGAAGAACGAGATGCTCTTTGGAAATGCTCTTCAGCAAATCCATGATCACGATGGTATTGGCCTCGTCGAGGTTTCCGGTCGGCTCATCCGCCAGGATGATCGCCGGGTTCTTTACGATGGCCCGGGCTATGGCGATCCTCTGCTTCTGGCCGCCGGACAATGTATCCGGCATACGATGCGCGAATTTCTCCATGCCCACATTGGCAAGTGCTGCGTAGACGCGCTCGCTGATCGTCTCTTCGTCCTCCATGCCGCACAGGCGGAGGCTCTCCGCTACATTCTCGTAGTTGCTGACTTTCAAGTTCAGGTTGTAGTTCTGGAAAATGTAGCCAATGTAGCGGTTACGCAGGTCGTCCGTGTTTTTGCGGATGTCCTTTCCATCGACCTCGATGCTTCCGCTTTTGATGTCATCCAGTCCGCCAATCGTATTCAGCAGTGTCGTCTTTCCGCATCCGCTGGGGCCGAAAAAGGCGACCATTCCCTTTTGGGGCAGTTCGAGAGAAATATCATTGATGACATGAATCTCGTTCTGTTTACCCTTAAAAAAGTATTTATTTACATTACTCAAACGGATCATATCGCTTATTCTCCCTTCAATGCCTTACGCACATTTTCCGAAAACAGATGCTTTATCTGGTTTCTCGCAACCGTATTTACGATGAACAGTAACATCAGGAAGATCAGAATGTACTGTGGCAATCCGACGTAGCCCAGATTCTTTCCGCCCCAACTCGTACGGTAAATGAAAAATGCCGCAGTCGGAAGCAGGATCAGTGTCGGAATCGCGCTGAGGAACATGCGGACATAAACCGCCGCTTTGATCTCCTTCACACGGATACCCATGGAACGCATGATCGCAATATCCGATTTGAACGCATCCATGGATTTTTTGGTGCAGATCCGCAAAAAGAATGCAATGAATGCCATCAACAGCATCCACATGATCAAAAAGACCACACCAATGACCAGATATGCGATGACTTCCATGTTACTCGACAGTTTGTATGTCTCGTTTGACATCGACGCCAGGAAACCCATTTGTTTGATCGTGTCCATTTGGGACTTCGCCTCGGAGTCGGACGAAAAGAACAAAGAAGCCTGACGGTATTCAGAACCGGAAGAGCCTCCAATTATACCCTGGATCGCGGACATAGCCCCGGAAATGTCGCCGTTCATAACATCGTTTATGTCGATCGACTCGAAGGACTGATTTTTATCTGCGGTAAGCAGAATCTTCGAGAAGTTCTCTGCTCCTTCTTTCGTCATATGGAGGGTGCCGATGATTTTTCGGTCATAATAGTACCGGACTCCGACGATTTTGATCCGGATCGGCTCACCATTCCTCGTTGCAACCACGACGGACGGCCTTTCGACCTTATCCTTTCCGAAAACATCCCGCATATAGTAGGGAACACTCAGCAACGCCTCGTCCATCGCCTGCGGCTTTCGTCCGATATCCGGTTTAACGGAGTCCAGATCGAAGCGGGCATTAAAGATATTAATATAGGACTCGCGGGTATCATAGTTTAAGCAAAAGGTGTCCCAAGTTTCCCGTTTCACACACACGTCGAGTGAACCATCATACCGCAGGTAATCCTTCGCACCCGTTTTCGCTGCAACAGCCTCGAGTTCCTCCTGCGTCATCGCGGTCCCATCATTCTTAACGATGACCACGCGCCCGTTCACATGGGAAAACATGTAATGCTGGTCGAAGAACAGTGGCTCAATTTCGCCCCAGAGACTTCCGAACTCCATAAACAGGAAGGCTCCGGCCGCCAGGATCAGCGTACAAATAAACAAGGACAGGCGAGGCTTAGCCTTAAAGATAGTGCAACCCAGGCGCACACTGTTTCGAACCGTATTATGCGGAAGTTCGTCCTCCCCTACGATCTTTCCGACCTCCGGCACCTCATGCGGCGCCATCTCACGATCCGATGCCACGGCGTGGTCGTAAACACGGATCTCACGTGTCGCATATGCTTCCACTTCCTCGAAGTTGTGCGTTACCACGATCAGAAGTTTATCTTTGGATACTTCCTTCAGCAAGGCCACGATCTCTTTCGAGGTCTCCGAGTCCAGGTTTCCGGTCGGTTCATCCGCCAGGATGATCGGGCTGTCTTTTGCGAGTGCACGGGCAATGACCGTCCTCTGCTTCTGGCCGCCGGACAGATGACTGCCCTTATGGCGGATATGGTCCTCCAGGCCGACGCGCCGGATCAGTTCCAGCGCCCGCTCCCGCCGCTCCTTCACGTTTGAGATATGCATCAGGGACAGTTCCACGTTCTCCAAAACCGTAAAACTGTCTATAATGTTGTATTCCTGAAAGATAAAGCTGATATATTTCTCGCGGTATTTTTCCCAATCTGCCTGGGTGTAGTGCGAGGTCTGCTCGCCCTCTACAAAGAGTTCTCCTTCTTCGTAGGAGTCCATGCCGCTGATCACGTTCAGCAGTGTGGATTTACCCGAGCCGGACTGACCGGTGATCGCAACGAACTCACCGCGGTCGAATGTCAGATTCACACCACGTATTCCGACGGCGACCGTATTGTCCGAGACGTAGATCTTTCCTATGTCCTTAAGTTCCAATAATGCCATGGTTCTTTTGTCTCCATTCTTCTTTCTTACCCCAGTTGTTCCTTCGTTCCCTACGAACGCAAGTTCAACTGTACTACCCATGATAGTACAGTTATACAAGTTTGTCAAGCGGGTAATTCTTACGATTTCATTAACGTGTCCAGCGAGAGTTTTCCCACTGTCGCAGTCATTTCCCGCTTGACACCGCCAGCGCTTGCGTTTACAATATTACAGGCGCGTGCGCACACACGCTTGTTTTTTGTGCGCATCTGTCAAATAAATATCAGGAGAATTACCATGATCAGTGCTAACGGAATCACGCTCCGCCTCGGCAAGCGTGCCCTCTTTGAAGATGTAAATATCAAATTTACCGAAGGTAACTGCTACGGTCTGATCGGTGCGAACGGTGCCGGCAAGTCCACCTTCTTAAAGATCCTCTCGGGCCAGCTCGAACCGACCAACGGATCGGTATCGATCACCCCCGGCCAGCGTATGTCCGTTCTGGAGCAGGATCATTTCAAATACGACGACTGCGTAGTGCTCGACACCGTCATGATGGGCAATGCGCGTCTGTTCGAGATCATGAAGGAGAAGGATGCCATCTATGCGAAGGAAGATTTCACCGACGAGGACGGCATCCGCGCGAGTGAGCTCGAGACCGAGTTCGCCAACATGAACGGCTGGGAGGCAGAGTCCGACGCAGCGTCCCTGTTGAACGGTCTGGGCATCGAGACCGACCTGCACTACAAGCTCGTCGGCGAACTGACCGGCGCCGAGAAGGTAAAAGTCCTTCTGGCCCGCGCATTGTTCGGAAATCCCGACATCCTGCTTCTCGACGAGCCGACGAACCACCTCGATCTGGCGGCGATCGCATGGCTCGAGGAATTCCTGATCGATTTTGAAAACACCGTCATTGTGGTTTCCCACGACCGTTACTTTTTGAATAAAGTCTGCACGCAGATCGCAGACATTGACTACGCAAAGATCCAGCTTTACTCCGGTAACTACGACTTCTGGTACGAGTCGAGCCAGCTGCTCATTCGCCAGATGAAGGAAGCCAACCGGAAGAAGGAAGAAAAGATCAAGGAACTGCAGGAATTCATCCAGCGCTTCTCCGCGAACGCTTCGAAGTCCAAACAGGCGACCTCCCGTAAGCGTGCGCTCGAGAAGATCCAGCTCGATGAGATCCGCCCGTCCAGCCGTAAGTACCCCTACATC
>ONPC01000224.1 GCA_900319565.1 uncultured Eubacteriales bacterium
AACCACGACGCTTAAAACATCCAGCGGCGACATCACGGTAAAGAAAGCGACATTGGCCGATACCGCGATCGAGGCAACCAGCGGCGAGGTATATGTGGACGATGCAAAGGCAGGAGAATTCGACTGCCAGACCACGAGCGGTGACATCGTGCTGAAACGGTTTGACGCAGATAATATGACATTGAAGGCATCCAGTGGTGATGTGAACGTAAAACTGCTCAGCAACAAAAATTACACCGTTCGTACCGGCAGCGGTTCTGCCCACTATCCGGAAAGCGGAGGCAACGGCACCTGCAAGGTGACCACAACCAGCGGCGATGTCCGCATCTCAGTCGTAAACTGACCGGACAGACCCTATTATTCCGAAAGGAGGCATTAAAGTATGGAATACACGATCCGACCCATGACGATCGACGATTATTGCTCCATGTTGATACTGTGGGGCAGCTCCGAGCAGAACCTTCAGACGCTGGACCCGGCGGAAGATGATTACGACGGGATCGCAAGATACCTGAAGCGTAACAGCAATTCCTGCTTTGCTGCCGAGAAGGACGGGAATATGATCGGCATGATCCTGTCCGGCCTCTGCGGCCGGAGGGCGGTCATTCGCCGAATGTGCATCCACCCTGACTATCAGCGGATGGGCATCGATACGCGCCTGGTCGCACTCGCGGAGGAAGCACTGACGAAAGAGGATACATCGGATCATTGAATATCATCCCATAGAAGGAAGCAGCAAATCAGCCACCGGCCATGATGTTCTTTGAATTGTCGCAGAATAATGGATTAGTGGTTTGAGTACAATTATCCTTTAATTTCAGCCGGCCGTTTGATGATAATTCCAAACGGCCGGCTGATTTATTCTTTATTCTGCTCAAGATTTCCGGATATGTGACTATTTTGAATATCCGGTAGTATCTATGATCAGTTCCATATCTTTTGTGATCCGGTTACGATAATAAACCGCGCCATACATAACATCTATGTATGTATTTCGGCTTTCATCGGTATAATATATGCGGTGCATAATACCGCTCCCGCCTTCAAAATCGGGGGCTAATGCATATGCATTAAATGCCTTGGTTACTTCCCATTCGAATTCGTCCGAATTGTCCGGAAGATTCGTTAATCCCTGGCATATCTCAATGGCTTTTTCTCTGGTCAGGAATGGAGCTTCAGCAGGGATCTCCCCATATAAGATCTTAAGTTGTTTCACATAGTTTCCTGCGTCCGGAAGATCCGGATCTTTTATAAGCCGATCGTCCGATATGATTACGCTGTACGGATATTCAGGCAGGGTCGGTGTCTCTACTGTAGTTGCAGCTACACTCTTATCTTTTTTATCCGTATTCTTATCATTGGATACAGCCCGATTGTTGCTGCATCCGACAAAACAAGCCAGAGCTAATGCCATGATCGTTATAACCATTGTTTTTCTCTTCATAGGTTTCCTCCTTAATGTGTATAATAAAGTACATAGTATGCTATACAAATATTCCCATCAGATACTTGAATGAAGTATCTTTGACCAGCCGTAAGGTTGACAGATAGGTTGGCGTTTCCTGCCGAGAAATCCGAAGCGATGGTGTTTCCGTTGGTATCGAACACAACAATATCTGTATCATACGGACCGTAGTTCAATGATGTAGTAAGTGTATATGTTCCGGAAACACTCGGGATAAAAGCGTAACTATCGACATCACCATGATAATCGAATCGACCTAAAAACGAATTTCCGGTTATCACCGTGGATTTGTTCAAGTCCTCCCCGGCGTGATCATCTTGAATCATACTGGTGAAAAGGGTAGAATTACCATGTCCGTTATCATGTGGGTAATCAACAATTGCAGATTTTCCGATTAGGTAGTAACGAACACCATCATTATAGCCGCCTTCAGTGACACAAGTAGCGATATTGGAGTCCGTAAGTTGGACTCCGGTGGTGATCGAAGTTGTCTGGGGAGGTAAAGGACCTATTTTATGTGACCAGGTTCCATCACTATGGCGAAAATAAAAATGATAGTCAGTTCCCAAATCAATTGCTAATGCAATCTTTCGAGAACCCGATGGCACCGTTGCTGTAGCTGTCGTGGGTTGAATAGTCCATTCTGTTCCGTTATACGTATTCAGACTCTGAAAATCAGCGTATATCTTTGACTGAATTGTGTTTAATGCGCCAGTCGCGGTTGCATTCGGGCCGGCAATTGCAGCGGCTAACTCATCTTTAAGAGCTAGAAATGTCTGCGTATCATGTGCAAATTCCCCAGGTTGCTGCTTGTATGGGTTACTTGCGGTACCAATGTTCATGTTAAAAACATGTAGTGCATAGCCATAGCAATTCATCTGATACTGAAGATCGGTACCATATGGAGCTACATCCGAAAACGACGATTGCATTCGATTGATCACCACGGCTGCTCTCAAACTTTCGGATGTTCCGCCTTTCAATGTTTCAGCTCTGACTGCAGGGGCACTAAGTTCATTATAGAACATCACTGCTAGCAAAAGCAAGACAACCCCGATTGAAAATTTTCTCTTCATAGCTGGTCTCCTTCCTTTAATGTGCTGTATACTATCAGTTCCTATGAAGACCGAAGAGCATGTAATTTACCCCTCTACCATATATATCAACTTTTTTTCGAAAAGGTTGCATGTTCTTGCAAATTTCTCCCAAAAAGGTTGAATGCAAAAGTAACGATGTTCCTTAACGTCCTTAACGAATGGGTATTACAGTTTAAAGATATATCTTTATGAACCACTTGTAAAGAAATATTAAGGTTTTCCATATTGACGTTACGAGTTCTATGGTGCATAATTAAAACGACAGACGTAGTACGACAGACGTGGTAAAAAAGGTCGTATTTACGGGTCGTATCTGGGTTCGGGAGGTGGAATATGGCGATCAGCAGTGACGTGATCCGTGGCTATAATGACACGATCATACTCTATGTACTATTGAATTCGGATTCCTATGGTTACGAGATCTCGAAGGAGATCCGGCGCCTGACGGATGACAAATATGTGATCAAAGAAACGACGCTGTATTCGGCATTTACCCGGATGGAGAGAAACGGATATATCGAGTCGTTCGAGGCGGAGCCCGAAGCGGAGGGCACGGAAA
The DNA here is from genome assembly GCA_900319565.1 of uncultured Eubacteriales bacterium. Lineage (GTDB taxonomy): Bacteria > Bacillota > Clostridia > Lachnospirales > Lachnospiraceae > UBA1201. Next base: position 3,122 of record ONPC01000224.1, read on the forward strand.
AACGGCGCACCTACTACCGCATCACAGACGTAGGAAGGTCATACTATCGGGAAAAATGTGAAGAATGGCTGCTCACGAAGGACGTGATGGCGCATTTCATCCTCGAAGATCCGGTGAAACAGTAAGGAGATACTATGGAAACGATCCGTGACTATTTGAATAATATGTTTTCTAAATATCCGTCCACTCCGGAGATCCTGCGCGCGAAGAACGAGCTGGGTCAGATGATGGAGGATAAATACAACGAACTTATCGCTGAAGGAAAGAATAAAAACGAGGCGATCGGCACGGTGATCTCGGAGTTCGGGGATCTGGATGAACTGATCGCGGATCTGAGCGGTTCGGGCGATGCGTCCGGAGCGGAGACACAGTCGCAGGGGACGGAAGGAAAGCCGCTCGCCGTTTCCGAGCCGGTTTCTTCCATTGATTCTTCCGCCGCTTCGCAGGATGTGCATGCGGAGACGCAGTACGCACAAAACGGATCGGGGCAGCAGTATACGGATGCACAGCAGTCGCAGTATGAGCAGACTTTGTATCCGGACGGGCAGCAAGCGCAGTACGGACAGGTTCAGTATGCGGACGCGCAGCAGTCACTGTACGGGCATGCACCGTATGCAGACGGGCAGGCGCAGTACGGGCAGGCTCCGTATGCAGACGCGCAGCAGTCGCAGTACGGGCAGGCGCAGTACGGACAGGCTCCGTATACAGACGCGCAGCAGTTGCAGTATGGGCAGGCACAGTACGGACAGCCTCAGTATGGACAGAGCCCTTATGCGGATATGCATCAGTCGCAGTATGCACAGCCGCAGTATGCACAGCCGCAATATGCGCAGACGCAGTATCAGGAACCGCCCTACGGCGACGATATGTTTGAGGATGAATACTCCTATGGAGCCTTCGGCCAGTATGGCATGGGCTACGACGGAGGCTATCAGGCTCCGGTGCAGTATGCGCCGTGTCTGACCTACGAAGAGGCTGCAACTATAGCTAAGCTCGGGAAACGCCGCGCATTTTTGAAGGCATTCGGCCTGCTTTTGTGTATTACATGTATCATATGGCCGGTTCTGGGCGACTCCCTGCCCTGGTATCTGGGCGGCGCGATCTTCCGCGGCCTGGGCGCTTTGGGCATGTTCGCTTCCATTGCGGTGGGCGTTTTCTCGTTTATCGGCGCGGGCAATAAAACCAAGCAGATCGACGCGATCCGGCGCGGAAAGCACACGCCTGACCCGACGACGATGTCCCTGATTCAGAATGACTGGCTGCAGAAAAGCAGCTGGCTCCAGACTGAAAAAGCGCTGGGCATTTTGTCTTGCTCCATGTGTATTTTACCAACCATCATTACATCCGGCTTTCACAGCCGTTTCATGAATGATCTCGGCGCGGCGATGCTGTTTGGTATGGTAGGCCTCGGAGTCGGACTCATAGTCCACAGCAATTCGCAGAAGCACACATACCAGTCACTGATGCTTCCGATGGAGCGCGGCGCCTACTACACCCCGGATATGAGTGGGAAGAACCGCGGCGCCGGCAGCACGATGGCCGGACTGGCCGCAGGCGCATCCGTCATGGCGAACACCGCCGGCGATCTCATCCGCACCGCAAAAGGAAAGAGTGCAACGAGCAGCTATATCGTTGAGCCGTTTTCGCAGATCGACGTCAACATCTCGCGCGGAAACATCGAGCTGAAGCAGGGCGACCGTTTCTCACTGGAGCTGACCGGCCCGGTGGACGCACCGCCTGTCTGGGGCGTTCAGGACGGAAGACTTACGATCCGAAATCCGGAGAATGTCGGTTTCTATAAGCATAAAAAGATCAACGCCGTGATCACGGTTCCGGCCGGCGTTACGATCACGGATTTCACGACCCGGTTGAAACTGGGCAACATTGCCCTGAAGGATGTCGTGATCGAGAAAACGAATGTGACCAGTGACATGGGTAACGTCACGGCCGAAGGCGTGTCCGCCGGCATCCTGCGCGCGAACAGCGGCATGGGCAATGTCACGGTAAAGCGGACCGGTGCTACGCAGAGCTACCTTTCGTCCTCTATGGGCAATGTCAAATTCGACGGCGTTTTTCAGCATCTGGAGGCGAATTCCTCCATGGGTAACATCGACGTATCGACGCAGACGGATATTTCCGGCTTGGTTCCCGAGAACGAAGCGATCCTGGCCACATCTATGGGCATCGTGACCGTAAACGGCAAAAAGTACGGAAAGAGCGTGCATTTACCCGAGTGAGTCCCCGGGGGCGGTTCCCATTGATACATGATTTATTAGCTTAGTTGTAATAGTCGATCAAAAAAGCGTACTACATCGAAGCCGGCGGGGGACTGGAATCCGGCAGGTTTCGGCCGACGGTAAATGTGAGCATAGAGAGGCAGAGAGTTTATGAAAGCAAGAATGATCACACTGGGAAGCACCGGAATCACCGTTGTACAGAACGGCTTCGGTGCGCTGCCCATACAAAGAGATAACATGGAGGAAGCGGTGCGCATCCTGCACCGCGCGTATGAGGGCGGCATGCGGTTTTTTGACACCGCGCGCGCTTACAGCGACAGCGAGGAGAAGATCGGCGAAGCATTTGGCGATATGGGCATTCGCGAGAACATCTACATCGCGACGAAGACCGGCGCCACCACCCCGGAGGTCTTCTGGGAGCATCTGCACACCTCGCTTCGGAATTTGCGTACCGACTATATCGACATCTACCAGCTGCACATGGCGGCCCGGTGCTACCGGCCCGGCGACGGGACCGGCATGTACGAGGCGCTGTGCGAGGCAAAGAAGCAGGGCCTGATCCGCCACATTGGCATCACCGCCCATAAGATCGGCGTGGCCGAAGAGATCGCCCGGTCCGGCCTGTATGAGACGCTGCAGTTCCCCTTCTCCTATCTGGCTTCGGAGCGGGACATCCGTCTCGTACAAAGCTGCAAAGAGCACAACATGGGCTTTATCGCCATGAAGGGCCTGGCCGGCGGCCTGATCAACCGTTCGGACGCCGCGTTCGCCTTTATGAGCGACTATGACAACGTGGTTCCCATCTGGGGCGTGCAGCGCATGAACGAACTGGAGGAGTGGCTTTCCTACATGGAGGACGCTCCGGTGATGACCGACGAGATCCGCGCGTTCATCGAGCGTGAACGGACGGAGCTGATGGGCGAATTCTGCCGCGGCTGCGGCTATTGCATGCCATGTCCGGCAGGAATTGCGATCAACAACTGCGCGCGTATGTCGCTGATGGTGCGGCGCGCGCCGTCGCAAAACTGGCTGAGTGAGCACTGGCAGCAGGAGATGAAGAAGATCGAGAACTGCCTGAACTGCAAGGCGTGTACGAAGCGCTGCCCGTACGAACTCGATACGCCGGCGTTGCTTCGGAAGAACTACGAGGACTATCAGAAGATCCTGGCCGGCGAGGTAAGCGCCGACAGCCCCATGCTGCATTGACAGCCGGGAGAGGTCCGAAAGGATCGCAATTATAACTGTAAACGACGAGATCAAGGCACAGGACGTAGACCGTTCCTGTGCCTTTTTTCGTGCGAATCAGCCCCGAAGAGTCGGCTCGACGACGTATTTGACGGCTTGTTGTTAGAATTGGATGGGAAATATAAACAATTGATGTGTCATTTATAAAGAATCTATAATATTTTCGGAATTCGTGTTGCAAGAATCTCTATTGTAGGGTATAATAGAATAACACTAAACGACGACTGGAGGGCTAGTTATATGAGTAAGGTGTTGAACATTGAGATCGGCCGCATACTCACCCGAATGTGTGAGGTTGATTATAAAAAGAACCATAATCACGTGGAAAACAACTGTGTATTTGAGACCCCTCCGGGACTGGTCAATGACGGCCAGATCGATCAGCCGGGCGACATGGCGGACACGCTGCTGCACTACATTTCAGAGCAGCAGATCAAGTTAAAGAGAGTCATGTTCACCATTTCTTCCACCAGGATCGTAACCCGTGAGGTCGTGCTCCCTTACGTAACCAAGGATAAGATCGTTAACATGCTGCAGGCCAACGCCGCGGATTACCTTCCGGTTAAGGTGCAGGATTACCACCTGACCTATAAACTGCTGGATGTGTTCACCGATGAGTCGAAGGTCAAACGAATGAAACTTCTGTTCCTCGCAGTTCCGCTCGGACTGTTGGAAGGCTATTACGATCTGGCGAAATACATGAATATGTCGCTGGAGTGTATCGAGTACACCGGCAACAGCATCATTGAGATGATCAACCAGATCAAGCCCGAAGGCGTGGCGCTTTCGATCCACATGGGCGAGGCAGGTTCCGTTATCACCGTTTTCAAAGACGGCGTTATGGATCTGCAGAGACATGTATCTTCGGGAGCCATGCTGGCGGTGGATGCGATGCAGGAATTCGAGGACGTTCCGGACGATGATTTCAACCGGATGGAGAGTTTGCAGAAACTGATCCGCGATGACGTAGTGAATACAGTGCTTCCGAGTGAGGATGATATCGCGGAGGCGAACGAGAAATATAATCAGGTACGGGATGATTTTACCAGACGGGCTTTCCAGAAGGTTTACATCACCCGGGCATTCGCCCACTATCTGGGGCAGCTCCTTCGTATCATCGATTACTATCGCTCGAAGAACCCCGACGTCGGACTTGACTCCGTATACTTAAGCGGTATCGGAACGGAGATCAAAGGCATCGACGGTCTGATCGAATTTGAACTGGGTATCAAGACCCGTAAGATCACTTCCCTGCCGAAGGTTGAGTTCACACGTTACAGCGAACTGAACTCCTTCCCGGCGATGGTACTTCTGATCTGCGGCGCGATGCGGCCGACGAACCTGATGAGCGAATACTTCTCGAAGAAAAAGGTTCGCAGCACATCGCTTGCATTTCCCGTAACGATCGCGATCATCGGCGCGGTAGCGGCAGCCGGACTGATCGTCTTCGGAAATCTCCGTGAGAGGGCCGCACAGAAACGCTACGACGAACTGTCCGCAGAGGCAGAGCGGCTGAAAGCAGTCGAACTCGTGATCCAGAAAGAAGCGGACATGAAGGATGTGTACGACAACATGATCATGTTGAAGGAGTACACGCAGAACCCGAACCAATACTTTGTGGACTTTATGAACGAACTCGAGGAGAACATGCCGTCGGATATCCGCATTGAGGACATGACGATCAGTGCCAATGGTTTCACCATGAACATGACGACCGAAAACTGGACCAGCGCGGCCGAGGTTTTGGCACAGCTTCGAAACTCCAAGTATCTGCAGAGCGGTGTTACCTACAACATCAAAGAAGAGGACGACATGACCCAGAAGACCCGCTACGAAGTCTTTGAGGACGACGAACTGGTCGGAACCATGACCGAGAGCGCATTTAAGGACTGGGTAAAGGATTACCGGGGTGAAGGTACCATAACGACTCGCGAACTCAAAGAAGAGAACACGAAGAAGGTTTTCACATTTAACGTATCCGGCTTGTACAAGACCATGTACGAGATCGAACAGTCCAAGTAGAAAGGGGGCATTGCTATGAAGATCACAAAACGGGATTTGACCGTAATATTATACCTGACAGGCATTGCCCTTGCATTTGTAGCCTATCAGTTTTATTTCAAGACAAAAATGGAAGATGCTGACTCGTTAGATCAGCAGTCCGATGCACTGGAGATCACGGTCGAAGACCTGCGGTCGAAGGACGCACAGAGACCTGAGATAGAGAGACGTACCGAGAAATACCGTGCCGACATTATGGAAATCGCACAGACATTCCAGCCGGAGATCAGTCACGAAGACACGATCATGTATATCAAGGAACTGCTCGATACACAGGATGTTCAGATCACCGAACTCAAGATGACGGATCCCTCCGTGGTATATGTGGTAGCCGGCACCGGTACCGCATCCGGCATCTCCATGATGGCACAGAACAACACCATGTCGTTTGCATATGCGACCCATTACAACGGACTGAAGGATCTGCTGAAAGCCATCTACAGTTCGAAGGAACTTCAGAACATCGAAGCATTCACGATCAAGGTAGACAACCCGGACGACATTCTTGCTTTTGATCCGAACGGAAACCTGATCGAAGACGTGAAGCTTTCCGAGGAAGAAGAAGCCGAGAGAGAGAAAGCCCTGCAGCTCCGTAAGGAGAAGGGTTACACCATTTCCGGTGAGATCACACTCAATCGTTACACCATGACCAACAACGGTGTAGAATATAAGCCGCTCGAGATCCCCGAGATGAAGAAGGGACTGATCGATATCTTCCGTTCCGGAACCGGTGTCGAGGAAACAAAGGCGGATGAATAACACACCGCATTGAAAAGATTTTCAGAAAGGAGTGAGCGCATGGAGAGACAAAAAAATAAAAACGCGGGCTTCACTTTGATCGAGCTGTTGATCGCTGTTACGATCCTTGCGCTCGCTCTGATCCCGCTGTTTCAGACACTCGTCATGTCCGGCAGGCTGAACGCGAAATCGCGAGACGTACTGAAGGGCACCGACCTGGGACAGAACCTGATGGAGCGCATGACGGCAGATACCTGGGAGAGCGTTTCGAGTCAGCTGAATGACCCGTCCGGCGGATTTCACTTACTGAGCGCTCAGGAGTTCGCTCCGACGGCGTGCCTGCCCGTGACGGCGCCGCCGTCCGGGGCACCGGGTTCCGGATACTCGCTGCGAAAGCTCGAGGCGGAGGGACACACCTATTACTATCTGCTGAATGTAGCCTATTCCGGACGAAAGTATCACATCGTTCTGGATTTTGAAAAAGAAAACAGTACGAAAACGTACTACCTGTACCACGTGAAAGCCATTATTTATCGTGGGGAAACCGATTTTTTGGCGGAATCATCACATTTGGTGACCCTGACCGGAGCGGTCAGAAACAAATAGAAAGAAAGGGGGACGCTCAATGAGAACATGCTATGTTTCTACTCACAAAAAACACATGGATGACCGCGGCGCTGCCATGATCACGGTTGTATTGACCATTCTCATTATCATGATTATGGCGTCGTCCTTGCTTACCATGGCTTCCATGAACTATCGTATGCGCCTGAACAACTATAAGGCGAAGCAGAACAGTTACAAGACCGAGCTGGCACTGGAAAAGATCCGTGTGGATCTTCGAAACGACATCCAGGCGGCGGTTCAGGGCTCGGCGGATAAGGCATTGACTGCCTACCAGTATCTGAAGAACCCGAACAATTTCTCCAGATACTTTACCAGTTACGACGCAGCAGCCGGCGACGGCGGCGGACGCGTAACGATCAATGCAGACGCAGCTTATCTGTCCTACGACGCGACGAAGACAACGCTTAAGAATGTCGATGTCGTGTACACGGAAAACGGGATGAAGACCCACCTGATGACAGATATCGTTATGGAATTCCCGAAGATCGAAAAGAAAGCGAAGCTGATGGATTACAGTTTCATCGCGATGAACGGTCTGGAATTTAAGGGCGGCAACGTTAAGAAGGTCACGGTACACGGAAACGTATACTCAAAGGCCGGAAATTCAACGACGCCGGCACTGAACCTGACATATCAGTCGCACGGAGCCGAGATCATCTTCACCGGTGATACGGTCACGATCGACGGAGACGTTTACATCGGAAAGGAATGCACGCTTTCTTTTACCAACCCTTCCGGCGGTAACGCAACGGTCATCATCAACGGTAAGGTAACGTTGCAGAACAACACATCGACGCTTTCGATTTCTCCCAGCATCAAAAACCTCTATATCAAGGATGGTATCGTGGCAAACGGAGGCAATATTATTCCTTCCGACTGGGCAGAAAAAAACAACGTAGCGCTGAAGGATAAGGTGACCCATCTGAAGATGGACGACGTCCTGGCAGGCGACAAAAAAGTTAAAGCGCGCGTCGGGGATCAGGAAGTTACCTTCGAACACTTCGGTTATACTTACGCGAAGCAGCACGGACAGCAGGACGCATCGCACTGGATCGACCCGAACCAGGTCATGAACGGCCAGGGACTCGAGGGCGAAAACACTACGGTCCTGTTTTCCAGAACCGATCAGACCATCCCGATCAACAACAACTGGGCACTGTCGAACGGCAAATCCCTGGTCGGTATTCTGATCAATCCTTATAAGAACGCAACGATGTCCTTCCAGGTTGCCGAGACTTACGCTGGAATGTTTATTTCCGACAGCAGCATCCTGTTTGAGGCGAACAACGACAACTACGAGATCATGCCGTATACGCAGGCACACAACATGGAAGATGCCATGGATAAATGGATCCGCATCGGCCAGCTGAATAACAAACCGGTATACGTGCAGCTGAGCGCACTCTTCGCGGATGACCTGGTAACGAAACTCGGCGCCGGTTCTTCTGCAAGCAGCAGTAGCGGGACCCAGACCAACGCGGTATGGGTTACCTTCAGCAACTGGGTAATGGAATGATAAATGATACTAGGCTCGCGAGAGTGCGAAGCACGGAGCGATCCGCAGTATCATGGATGTAGTAGCATGAAACTAATATCACAAACGTAGTATCATAAACAGAGAAAAGAAGGAGGAAAGCCGATGAAAAATCCAACGAAAGATAACCGGGGCGTAACGCTGATGGAACTGATCATGGTCGTTGCCATCATCGGCGTCCTCATCGGGATCATCGTGGCGGGTGTGAACCTCGGCAAAAGCAAGGTCGGATCCGCCACCAACCTGATCGACACATCCCTGTCGCAAGCCAGAAACTACACCATGACGCGAACCGTGGATTATGATTTCAGACTCTATGTTGAGGATGGAAGCTATATGGTTCGGGTCGGCGGACAGGACGCCGAGAAGGCCGTGGAAGCGAAGATACCGATCTACTACAAGACCTACAGCGGAGGCCATGAGAGCGGCTGGATCCAGGTAGCCGGAAGCGGCATCACCATTCAGTTCTCGTCATCCTCCGGCGCCATGAAGAAGCAGCCGGGATCCGGGGAGACTTACATCAGTAAGCTCTGCATCGGAAATCCTTCCGGCAGTTACAAAGTCATTACACTGATCTTCGAAACAGGAAAACACTATGTCGGAGAATAAACGGCCGGGGGTTCCGGCAAAAACGAAACGAACGAATTTGAAGAAAGGGGGACGACCACTATGAAATCGAATAATAAAGGTTTTACATTACTCGAGATGCTTGTGACCGTAATGCTTTTGGGCCTGGTCATGACGATGCTGACCTCCTTTGTGTCGTCGTCCTCGAGACAGTATTCCAAGGGGACCCGGGAAGCGCGCATGCAGATGGAAGCCCAGGAGACCATGAATTTTATCGAGAAGCTGGTCACGGACGGAGCGGCGGACACGGGATGTTTTTCATTTGCATCCAACGTATTTACCGCGTACATTCTGAAGGACACGACTCTCAGCAAATACACCATCAGTTTCGACCAGTCGGAGAAAATGCTCCGTTATACACGCCAGGATAAGATCTACGGCGCATACGATGCAACGTCGGGCAAACCGATCGTGGAACCAGGTTCCGCGAGCATGAACAGCGGCTGGGCCGCAGTTACCCGCCAGAACATTCCGCTTTCCAAATATGTCAGCGGTTTTTCCGTGGATCTTTCGGAACTGTCCAGTCTCGGTATGTTCCGTGTGAACCTGGATTTCTCACTGGAGGGCGCTAATTATTCCGCATCCAGAACCTATAACATCCGCAACATCTCCGAGATCAATGAGCGCACCAAATGGATCAACAGCCTCGGTGAGGAGGATTTCGACTCGGAGGGCACGATCTATCGTGGACAGACCATTGACCTGAACGATTATGCGAAGAACATCCTGAAACTGACCGATACCTACACGTCATGGACGGCGAAGGCAGGGGCGGAAAACAACGACCAGATCGCGACCGGTTCTACCGCGCAGATCACGCTGGAAAACGGAAAACTGACCGTGAAGGCCGGCTACGACTGGAGCCGCGACATTAAACTGCAGCTCGTGGGTCAGACGGCAGACGGGACCACGCAGGCGGTGAACCTGCACCTGGCAGAGGTCACGATCGTCGGCGAGAATAAGACCATCAACAAAAGCGATCTGGTGGGCCAGAACCTGGTCTCCAACGTCAAGGGCATCCTCGCGGACAATACGGGCCTGAGTTTCAAATTGTTTTACTCCGCGAATAAGATCAGCGATTATACAAACGGTTTTAATTCGCTCAGCGGAATTACGCTTCAGAGCGGTCAGCAGTCCACACTGATGAGCGGCGGCAGCGCCATCGTAAAGGTTACGACTGCGAAAGAAGTATCGCAGGGAGCCGGCATCTCGAAGAACCGTCTGTCCGTGATGGTTCAGGAATATCCGAAGAATTCAGCAGGCTATCTGTACATTGTCCCGTATAAGTCGGGCAGTTCCTCGAACGTGATCCAGACCTCCGGTGTTGCGGAGATCGCGATCACAGACGCCAGCAATCCGGTGACGGAGCCGACCGAGGCGCCTACGCAGGCACCGACCCAGGCACCGACCGAGGCACCGACGCAGCCGTACGTAGAGCCTACGACGCAGGCTGTGGTAACAGCGCTGGAGGACGACATTGTCCTTGAAAACCTGAAGGCTACGATCACGGGCGCTTCCGTCAGCACGGCGAATAAATGGAGTTTTGACGGTAGCTTTAACGTTCAGCTGACCGGCGCGACCGGCATGAGCCATAGTAAACTGCAGTTCCGTGTTTATACAGGATCGACCTCCGGATTTAACTTCTGGAATAAGTACGTAAGCTACGGACAGGCGCAGGTCGCATCGACGAGCGTTTCCGGCAGCGGGTCGTATCTCAATATTACCGGTGTGGTCACTGTCAATGATATCAGCCAGAGCGAGATCGAGACCGCTTCGGTTCGACTGAATTTCGGACCCGGCAGCCAGTTCTCCGACTCGATCATGGAATACCTCAATAACTTTGATAAATGTATCGAAGTCTACTACGCGGGTCAGCGCATCAGCCCTGCAGCGTCCTATGCACCGAGCCAGTCCGGCGGCGGAAACAACGGCGGAAACAACAACGGTGGGGGCGGGACACAGGAACCGACACCCGGAACACCGAATTCGGTCAACCTGACGAGCAGACTGGAGAACGGTACGACAGCAAAGATCGGTGCGACATTTGTAAGTACAAAGGGGACGGACTTGAGCAAATACTCCGTTCGCATGTATTTCGGAAATGCAGCCGCCAATATTGCCGTATACGATTCGGGTATCAATTATCAAAATGTCGTTCTTACGAACAACCAGGGCGTTTGGTATAATGCCGGTAGCCGATCGGTTGGAAGCAACTATATAGAAGTTCATATGGGCCCGAGTGAGCAACTGGCTTCCGAGAGTTTCTCATTCAACCTGACTTGGAATATGGGAGCCAAGTGGCCGCTTCAGTACGGAGATCTTGTTAACCTGCTTTCCGACTATCAGGATCGCATCGAGCTTTATTACAACGGCATACTGATCAGTCCGAAGTCCAAATATCACTAACCGGTCAGCCGAGTAGAGGCATACATGAAACAACTGAAACCGGGCTGTCGAGTACGACAGCCCGGTTTTATTGTGCCTGTTTGCATCCAACGAGATCCTGCAGCAGGAAGGTGTTTTGGGGCGGGTTTAATGGCGCGCTTCGAGCGGACGTAAACTCTTTGAAAGATTCTTAACGAAACGTTGACAAATCACTGTCAAATTCCGCGGAAGTATTCCTTTTTTTCGGCTTCTATGTTATGATTTACACGTAATGAAAAAGAGACGGCAGACCCGGATATCTTGTGTGCGGGTTTGCTTCTTGTAATATTACAAAGGGAAGGCATACCCAAATCAGGGAAGGAGTAGGAAATGGTAAGAACATATAAATGTCCCGGCTGCGGCGGCGCGTTGGAATACGATCCGTTGGATGAAAGAATGCACTGCGCATTCTGTGGATCGTCTTACGCTCCGGAAGAGGTAAGCAATCGCTCGACCTACGCGCCGGGTAACGCCGGATCATTAAACGAGGCGGAGCGGAACCGTATGGATGATACCCGCAGCCGCGCAACGATCCGGATGAATATAGCGGTCTGCAGTTCCTGCGGCGGCGAACTGGCCATGGAAGCGAAGGAGGTTTCCTCGTTCTGCCCGTACTGCGGAAATGCGACGGTCGTCATGGACCGTGTGGAGGAGCAGCTGGCACCGGATTATGTGATCCCGTTTAAGGTCGGTCAGGATGAAGCGGAGGCTCTGATCCGCAACCGCCTGAAATCCGGCTTTTTCGTTCCGAAAGCGATCAAGAATTTTGAACTGGAGAAACTGCGCGGCATCTACATTCCGTTCTGGCTTTACGATATGTATTACGGCGCGGACCAGAAGTGGAAATACAAGGTCAGCAGCGGTAAGCATTCAACGACCTATTATGCGCATGTTACGGGAGATTGCACATTTCATCATCTGACGGTCGATGCTTCCTGGGCGTTTAACGACGACTCCTCGCAGCGACTGGAACCCTATGATATGAAGGCATTGCGGCCGTTTGACGCAACGTATCTGTCCGGATTTTATTCGGACCGCTTCGATGTCGGTTACCGGTCTGCGGATAAGATCGCGATCACTCGGTCCAACGAAATGTACGATGAGTCAGTGAAGAAATACATTCAGAAATCTGATGCAAAGTTGGAAGAAAACCGGACGAAGATGGATATTTTCCGCAGAAACTATGCCCTCCTTCCGGTTTGGTTTCTGACATTCCGTCACGATAACTTTCCGTACACGGTTTTGTTGAACGGCCAGACCAAAAAGATGGTGGCTGCGGTTCCCGTGGATAAAAAGAAGGCCATCGGTGTATTTACACTGTTTGCGGCTGCCTTTTGCATCTTATTCGGCATCATCGGAGGCTTCCTTATGGCAGCGATCTTGTCGAACAACAGCCGTCACTCAAGCAGCAAAGACGGACCCGAAAAACTTCTGATCTACTGGATCGTCGGTACCGTACTTATTTGGAGCATTGCGATCAAACATTTCATTTCGCTTAGGAAGAGCATTGAACTGAGCCGTTCACGTACGAACAACCGACTGGCGAAAGAGAGGCAGGACAGAGTATGAGTTTTGTATTCGGTGTTATACTGGGAATCGTGACAGGATTGGGCGTGGCCCTGCTGATCACTTCCTGTCTGATAAAGGATTCGAACGATATCGGTGATTCCGTCGGAAGGCTGGAGAACTTCGGCCGTCTGAACATTATCCATGAGAAGATGCGTCTGTCCTCCAAAGGAGTTACAAAGGATGCTGCTTCGTCGATGTCTTATGCACTGTTAAACCGGAGTTATGAGGCGGCGCGGCAACGAGAGGGCCTCGCGGAGAAAGTGCAGCAGGAAGCTGCGCAACATGCGGGACTGAGCTCGCCGATGGGCATGAACCCGGGCGTTGGAATAAACACTGCCGCAGGTATGAGCGGTGCGCCGGGGATGCGTCGGCCTTTCGGAACACAGGCACCTGCCGGCATGGTTGCAGCCGCCGGCGTGAACGCACCGGCTAAGGCCGAAGAAACTGCACAGCAAAAAGCAACGGAGGATAAGGACTACATCGATATGTCCGAAGTGGCAGCGCTTTTGGGGCGGGATTTTGATTCGGATCAGAAAACTTGAGCTAGAGACATAGCTCGGGAGTGAATCATGGTTAAAAATTTCAAATGCCCCGGTTGTGGGGCGACAATGGAATACGATCCGCAAGACGGAAAAATGCACTGCGCGTTTTGCAAGTCTTCCTACGAGCCGGATCAGATCGGGCGGCGGGCATCTTCGGATGACCCGCCGAAGATCGTGGCGGCGGAGCGGGAAACTGCCCGCAAGCAAGCCCGGATCGCAGTGAATGTTGCTGTGTGCAACTCCTGCGGGGCTGAACTCGCGGTCAATGCCGTGGAGGCTTCTTCGTTCTGCCCGTATTGCGGCAATGCTTCGGTGGTCATGGACCGAGTGGAGGAACAACTGGCACCGGACTATATCATTCCGTTTAAGGTGTCGAAGGAAGAAGCGGAAGGCATCATCCGGAAACGCTTAAAGAGCGGTTTTTTTGTTCCCAAAGAGGTGCGGGATTTTGAACTGGAGAAACTGAATGGCGTTTATATCCCGTTCTGGTTATATGAAATTTATTACGGCGATGATCAAATCTGGAGCTATAGATCGTTTTTTTCAAAACACAGTATTGAGGAGCGGATGGTCCATGATTGCGTTTATCATCAACTGTCCGTAGATGCTTCGAAACGGTTTGAGGATGCTTCCTCGCAGCGGCTGGAACCATACGACATGCGTGATCTGAAGGAGTTTGACGCAGCCTATCTGTCCGGCTTTTATTCCGACCGGTTTGATGTCGGAACTCAGGAGGCGGACATGACAGCATTGGGGCGAGCTGAAAAACTCTTTAATGAGGAGGTTAAAGACAGAATTTCGGGTTCTTTTGCGAATTTGCAGGGAACAAACCCCGAGAAAGAGGTCATGTCTCGAAACTATGCACTTCTTCCGGTGTGGTTTTTGACGTTTCAATATAAACAGCGTCCATATACTCTTCTGGTAAACGGACAGACCCGAAAGATGGTCGGAACGGTGCCGTTTGATAAGAAGAAAGCATTGACGATCTTCCTTTCACTGGCGGCGTTTTTGGGCCTCTTTTTCGGAATTGTGGGCGGCGGATCGCTTGGGGCTTTGAACTCTGCATCGCCGTATGAATCCGGTGAGGGAAATCTGGCTTTCCATATATGTTGGGTTTTGGGGAATCTATTGATCTGGGCCTTGACGATCCGTAAATTATTTGCCATTCGAAGAAGCTTTAAACTGAGTCGCTCCCGCTCGAACTACAAACTGGCGAAAGAAAGACAGGGGATAGAAGGATGAGTGCGTTCGGTATTGTTATTGGAGTTGTGACAGGAGTGGGAATAAGCCTGTTTCTGACCCTTTGTGGTATAAAAACATCTGTGGATGAAGGCGACCTTTGCGGTGAATTCGAAAACTTCGCGTCTCTACATTCGATCTATACGGATGACGACGAAAGCAAGAAGGACTGGGAATATGGGAAGCCCTGCTTCGAGCTTCGGGAGAGGCACTCGGAAGTGAAAGAGTTTTACAGAAGAAATCTGCATGTCAATGAACCGAACCTCGACGGGGCTCTGGAGCGCTTTATGCAGGAGCGCCGGCAGGAAAGAGGATAACATGGAAAAATCGATCTATCTGGATTACGGCGCGACGTCGCCCATGTGGCCGGAGGCAGTCGCGGCCATGCTTCCGTTTTTTACGGAACGCTTCGGGAACCCGTCCGGCGTGTGCAAGGCAGCGCAGGATGCGCGAAAGGGCGTTGAGGAGGCGCGGCGGAAGGTTGCGCAGGCTCTGGGCGGTGTGCCTACACAAACCGTGTATTTTACGGGCGGAGGGACCGAGTCGGACAATCTGGCGCTCACGGGCTTCGTGAACGCAATGCGGGAGCAGGCGCCCGACAAACCACTGCATATCGTGGTGGGGGCGACCGAGCATCCGGCGGTGCTGGAAACGGCACGTTATTTGGAGAGGACCGGCGTTGCGGTCAGCTACGCCCGGTGCGATGCAAACGGCGTGATCACGCCGGAGTATCTTGAGCAGGCCATGCGGCCGGACACGGTCCTGGTCAGCATCATGTACGCAAATAATGAAGTCGGAACGGTGCAGCCGGTCAGTGAACTGGCTGCCGTTTCGCATACTTACGGCGCCGTGTTTCATACCGACGCCGTTCAGGCGTTTGGGCACATTCCGATCGATCCGGCGTCGGAAGGTGTGGACATGCTCAGTGCGTCCGGACATAAGTTCGGCGGTCCGAAGGGAACCGGTATCCTTTACGTACGCGAGGGCGTGAAACTCACTCCGATCCTAAACGGCGGCGGACAGGAGCGGCATCTGCGCTCCGGCACGCTGAATGTGCCGGGTATCGTCGGGATGGGAGAGGCAGCGCGGATCAGCGCCGCCGGCATGGCAGAGACTGCCACACGTGTGGCGGGCTTGCGCGACCTTCTGCAGCAGTTGATCCTGGAGAAACTGCCGGATATTACGGTCCGCGGAGCAGGCGCCCCGCGTCTTCCCGGCCATCTGAGCCTGACCGTCCCGGGCGTTACCGGCGAAAATCTGGTGCTGATG
>ONPC01000223.1 GCA_900319565.1 uncultured Eubacteriales bacterium
CCGAATATGAAAACAAGCTTTGTATTCCGAGAATACAAAGCCTGTGCCCCTGCCAAGGAGTGCCGGCGATGGGACTTGAACCCATACGTGGTTGCCCACAACAGATTTTGAGTCTGCCTCGTCTGCCATTCCGACACGCCGGCGCATATCGAACGGTTGCTTTTTGCAACGAAATGATTTTACCATAACTCGGCGTTGAATGCAAGCACTTTTTATTTGTTTCTTAGCGGTATCCGCTAAAACCATCAGCGATACGTCAAATGATCAAAAAGCAGAAACGCGAACACATTGCCCGGTTCCATCAGTGTCGCCTGGGTTTCAGGCATAACCTTTGAATACAGCAAATTAGCTTTTTCCTCTTAAATCATTCTCTTTCCGGCGTTTCTTCAGACTCGGTATAGACCTCAAAGCCGATTTCTTCGAAGATCTTCTGTGCTTTTTTTATATAGGTTTTGCCCGGATCCATCGCATTTTCACCGGCTCCAGATCCGACGATCAGAATTTTTTGGACCATATCCTCCTGAACGATCATTATGGTCAGCAGAGCTATACTGATCTGGCTTCGGAAATATCGTTCGTAGCAAAGCAGGGCCGCTTTATTCGTCGGCGGCATCAGCGCGGAAGGTTCACTCCGGAGGATCTCGGAACAGACGAATTTCCCTCCGACCATTTCATTGCTGTTTCGGATCGCATCGACCGCTTCCTTAATATCGCGGACGTCATTTCTCTTCATTTTGATCTGATACGTCATATGCACTCCTTTTAATCGGGTTTCTTTTACAGCAAGTCTTAGGCCGTTATTATGATGCCGCCGTCGTTGGCATACAGAGATGAAATCCCGCCGCCGTTCACAATATAGACACCGGCAAAAGAGACCTGCTCCAAGATCTTATCCCGAACCTCCAAAGCCCGCTCGGGGCAGTTGCAATGCATGATCCCGAGAATGCGGTTTTCGGGATTCTTCACCTGTGTGACAAATTTCGCGATCATCTTATCGATGGCCTTTTTCATGCCCACAGCCTGTGTATATTTTGCGATCTCACCATGATACGCATAGAGAACCAGCTTTATATTGAGCGCATTGGCCACCAGGAACGTCACGCCGTTCATGCGTCCGTTCTTTCGGAAGGTCTCGATACTCTCGAGCGTAAACATCGTGGTCATCTCTCTGCGGTATTCGGTAACGAGCCGCAGAACCTCTCGTATGTGAAGTCCTTCGTCCATAAGTTTACGCAGTCCCAAAGCAATCAGCGTCTCGCCGGTAGCCGCGGAACGTGAATCTATGATATAGATCTTCGCGTTGCCGTGTCCTTCCTCCTCGTACATCTGCTTCGCTGTATGCGCGGACGCGTAGGAACCGGATACTTTTTGGGACAATGTGACTACGAAGATCACATCCACATCCCCTGCGGAAATGTAGGCATCCAGAAACGCTCCCGGAGCCGGGCAGGCCGAATGCGGACACTCCGGGCAGGCCGCGACCTTCTCCAAAAACGCTGCCTGATCGAAACTGTCGTCATCGATGATCTCTTCTTCTCCCACGGTCATGGTCAGGGGAACACGAATATATGTCGGATCCAGTTTTTCCTTTTCATTAAAATCACAACCACTGTCACAAACGATCTTATACTGCACCAACGAACCTCCTGTTTCGGCGGGCAAATGTATGACGCCATGCCCATGTAGTATTGTACTCTACATATCATAGCATTGATGACCTCAACTATCAAGCAGAACTTCGAAAATCCTGTTTCTTTTTTTCGGAAAATGGATTATAATCGTAACAGGCTCTGTTTCGAGCCACGCAAAGAAAGGTCTGAACATGAAACAGTTTCTTTTAGAAGATATCAAGGCATTTACCACGCATCTGTTCCTGCAGCCCACGTTCGATTCATTCTTCCTGCGGGAAGCGATGTTTAAGACCGCAGCCACAGTCACGATCGACGGCGCGGCCAATGCCGACTATTTCGATACCGACGAAGGCGTCCCGGAACACGTGACCTGGGGCAGCGTTCGTCCGCTTTCGTTTCAGGTCATCAAAGGGAACCGGCTTCCGGTCAGTTTCCAGATCATCCTCTATCCGGATGAAACCACGGCAGCAACTCTGCTCGGCGCTGATGTTGCAAAACAGACCGCTTTTCAGAAGGTAACGCGCTATTATTTAAACCTTTGTTATAAAAACCGTCTTCTGACCTGCACTACCGGTGTCTCTTACGCGGAATTTACCGTGGATAAAAGTGCCGACGAAGCTTGGGATCGTGCCGTTTCGGCCTTTCTTAAGCAAATGCAGATTCCGGTATCCGAGGTCTGACACCATACGTTATGACTGCGAACGGCAGTTTCAAGCCGACTCGCAGCTCTGATTATTTTTTAAGATAAGGAGTTTTTATGATTTTTTGTGACAGCCACCTTCACACCGATTTTTCCACGGACAGTGAAGCGCCTGTAGAAGCCCAGATGATGCGCGCCATTGAACTGGGTCTGAAGCATATGTATTTTACCGACCACATGGATGTGGATTTCCCGGGCGGCCAGTTCGTATTCGACATCGAGCCGTATTTCGAAAAACTGCTGCCACTGCAGCGCGCATTTTCCGGTAAGATCGGGATCCACATCGGCGTGGAACTGGGCATCCGTCCCGAGGAAGAGATCGCTGAGAAAAACATCAATATAGCCCGCTGCTATCCCTTTGACTTCATCATCGGATCTGTACACGTAGTAGACGGCTACGACCCGTACTACCCGGAGTACTGGGAGAGCCACGGCGAGGAAAACGGCATATATCGTTACTATGAAAGCATGTACGACAGCATGAAGCTTTTCTCGGATTTCGATTCGCTCGGGCACATCGACTACATCATCCGCTACTGCCCTTCTCAGGGCGCTGTTTTAGAGCGTTC
This sequence comes from uncultured Eubacteriales bacterium, assembly GCA_900319565.1. Lineage (GTDB taxonomy): Bacteria > Bacillota > Clostridia > Lachnospirales > Lachnospiraceae > UBA1201. The sequence continues at coordinate 2,901 of ONPC01000223.1, forward strand.
TCCCAAACTGCAAAAAAAACTGGAGGAGCTGACCGCGTCGATCCTGGAACTTCTGGTCTTCGACGGAAAGGCACTCGAACTGAACACGGCCGGCTGGAAGTACGGATTGCCCTATCCGCACCCCGCGCCCCATCTGATTAAACTTTATAAGCAGCTCGGTGGTGAGATGATCACCATCGGTTCCGATGCGCACAAGCCCGAGCACCTGGCCTGGGACTTCGCGAAAGTTCCTGCCTACCTGCGCGATAACGGCTTCACCCATTATGTACGTTTTGAAAACCACAAACCGATCTTCGTATCGATCTGATAAAAAGAGGCTGTCACCCGGGACAGCCTCTTTATCTTTTAGTTTACGATGACTTCGACGCCGGCCTCTTTGGCGTTATCGACAAAGGATGCCGGAACATCGGGCAGTTTCAGTTCCAATGTTTTCAACGTTTTCAGCTGCTTCAGATCCGAGAGGGTCTTCTCCGGATTTGTAAGCTGTCCGGTCTGGGCCGATTCGATGTGGATAGTGCGGACCGGACCCAAGAGATACGCGATCTCCAAAAACTCAGGGATCGTGTAGAACGTATCGTCCGTGTAAGTAACATCGCAAAAATCGGCGCCGCAAGCCTCACCATCCTGCACATTTCGGTAGACGGCGGACGGACAGTCCAGTTCGATCTTCCAGTTTTCGGTCATGAGCCGATGGTCGGGATGCGCTTTCAAATAATCCGTAAACGCGCTGACCATGCGCCGGTTCAGATCCAGCCAGTTCGTATTTTTATTCACGTAAAGCGATATATAGTTGATGGTAACATGCATGCGTTTTTCTTCTTCATTCAGTTCCCATCCGGAGAAGGGGCCCAACTCTTTATGCGCTTTTTTGATCTCCCCGAGCATATCCTGGCAGAACCCCAGCTGCTTATCGTTTTCCTTCATTTCATCCGAAGGATGCAGCATCTTGATCACATACAGGAACGCGCCGACATAGAGTACCAGAACTCCGACCAGCACCGCAATATGGATCGGTGTAAGTTTCTTTTTTCTACGAACGATCATATATCTATCCTCTTTCCCGTAAATTCACTTGTATATGCGGAAAATGCTCCCGGCAGGGCAAAACGCTCTTTCAATTCCGTAACATCCGCAAAATACCGGTCCTTTTCGGCCCACTCTTTCGCATCATACGCATCCGTCGTTTCTACATACAGGCCGATCATTTCCCATTCGATATGTGAAAAAATATGTTTGCTTCGCAGTCCGAAGCGCGCCGTTTTCGCGGCTAATCCGAGCTCGCCGAAGAAACTCTCATATGCTTTCAGAGCCCGTTTTTCGCTGTTTCCGGATACAAAACCTTCCCACTGTTTTTGCGGGATCGCGACCCCCGGATATTCATACAATCCGGCTAAAAGCCCGTGCTCCGGTCGCTTTTCGACGAAAATTCTCCCGTTTTGTGTCAGGATCAGGATCACACGGTATTCTTTCTTTCGCGCCTGCGCCTGTTTTTTTACGGGCAATGTATCCGCGATCCCGAGTTTTCGCGCCTTGCAAAAGCCTTCGACCGGACACATGCTGCAACGTGCCTCCCCGCCCGGGATGCAGATCGTCGCACCCAGATCCATGATGGCCTGGTTGATATGTCCTGCATTCTGCGCATAGGGCAACAGTTCGTCCAAAAGCCTTGTATACGACTTTTTCGTCTGCTCCGCGGCAACATCCGACCGGTCAGCCAAAAGTCTCGAAAAAACGCGTAGAACGTTACCGTCGACGGCCGCCTTCGGAATGCCGTAGGCGATCGAAGCGATGGCACCCGCCGTGTACGGACCGATGCCCGGAAGCTTCGCTAATGTCACGGGATCGTTCGGGATTTTCCCACCATATTCATTCATGAGCACCTGAGCGCAGCGCTTCAGGTTTCGCGCGCGGGAATAATAGCCGAGCCCCTCCCACAGTTTCATGAGTTCATCCTCAGGGACATCCGCCAATGCCGAAATGTCCTTAAGTTTTTCGGTGAACCTGAGAAAATAGCGGATGACCGCATTCACGCGCGTCTGCTGCAGCATGATCTCACTGATCCAGACATGGTACGGGTTCGGTTTTTCGAGATCTCGCCAAGGCAGTTTTCTGTGTTCCGCATAAAACCATGCGGTAAGGACACGAAAAAACTCCTCTTTTCGTTCCCTTAGTTCCTGCGCATCCATGTCCGTGACCGTTTTCATCTTACTCTCCGTTAACCAAAGGTCTCGTCACCTGCTCAAGCCAGATACGCTCTTTTTCTCCCAGGTGATCTTTCATAGTATGATAAACAAATGCATGATAATCGTCAATTCTTTGAATGTCGTCCGGCATCAACAGCGACACGTCGATCGCGTCGCGGTCAAACGGCACATAGGTGACAGGTTCGAACTTCAGCATGCGCCCGTAGACCGTATCCATCGCGGGCACGCAAAGGAGTTCATTTTCCAGGCGGATGCCGTAGCGCCCCTCTTCATAGACGCCGGGTTCATCCGTCGTGATCATACCGGGCTTGAGCGCTACGATATCGTCCGCATCCTCACGCAGCCGCCACCGGAACGCGTTCGGACCCTCGTGCACGCTGAGCACATAGCCGACGCCGTGACCGGTGCCGCACAGATAGTCGACGCCCTGCTCCCACAGCGGACCGCGGGCCAGAATATCGAGCCCGTAACCGGTCATGCCCTCGCGGAACACGGCCGATGCTAACTGAAAATGTCCCTTCAGCGTAAGTGTATACATCCGCCGCTCTTCCTCCGTCAGAGGCCCCAGCGCGATCGTACGGGTGATATCGGTCGTTCCGGTCTTATAGTGCCCGCCGGAATCCACCAGAAGAAAACCCTTTGCATGCAGGGTCGCATTCGACGTTTCTGAAGTACTGTAGTGCATCATCGCGGCATTCGGTCCGTATGCCGAGATCGTGTCAAAACTCAGGTCGATATAACCCGGGCGCGCGCTGCGCAGTTTAAGCAGGCGGTCTTCCACATCCCGTTCGGTCATGGACCCGTCGACGAATTCTTCCTTGATCTCGCGCAAAAACGTGATCATCGCGACCGCATCCTCGATGTGCGCCTTTTTTATATTTGCAACTTCGGTTTCGTTTTTGACTGCCTTCCACAGCGGGATGGGCAATGTATCGTCATACACATGCGCGTAATGCAGCGCACTGTCGTACAGACGGGCATTGACCGATTCCGAGTCCATCCAGATGATGTCTTCCTCCCGGAAGCGGGAAAAGCAGGTGTAGACCGCTTCGTACGGGGCGGTCTTAATGCCGTCCTGCGCCAGATCAGCCTGCAGTTTTTCGTCCACGGCCTCCGGGGCAATGAACAGCGTAGCGTCCTCCAGCGTCACAAGCACAAAGCACATGGCGACCGGCACATGCGTAATGTCGCTGCCCCGCAGGTTCAAAAGCCAGGCGGCACTTTCCAGTTCGCCGATGACCACAGCCGTCGCTTCTTCCTCTTTCATGCGCTCGCGAAGCCGGTTTAGTTTCGCCGCAGTGCTTTCACCTGCGTAGCATTCCTCCAACCGCCAGGCAGGTTCCGCCGGTCTGGCCGGGCGATCCTTCCATATCCCGTGCGCCGGATCGATATCCAGGCAAAGGCTCGCGCCGCAGTCCTCGCAGATCTCTGAGAGCATGCGTTCTGTTTTCTTTGTTATTACAAACCCGTTCACGGCCAGCGTCCGGCCGGCGCCCAGGTTTTTCTTTATATACTCCGATGGCGAAGGCACATCCTTTAACCCGACTTTATACAGCCGGATCCCGCTGCCCTCAAGTTCTTTTTCGGCCTGTACATGATACCGGCCGTCGGTCCACAGTCCGGCTTCGGTCTGTGTTACGATCAGCGTTCCGGCCGAGCCGGTAAAACCGCTGAAGAACTCCCGCACCTGATCGTGCGGCGCCACATATTCGGAATCGTGATCATCCGACGAAGGGATGAAAAACATATCCGTTTTCTCGCGTTTCATTAATTCGCGTAACTGTTTCAGTCTTTCTGCCGCTGCATTCATTGCCCGAAAAGATCCTTTCTCATAAACCGGGGAAGCGCCCCACATACTTTGCATATTGTACCATAGATCGCATTTAATCGCAAGCAAGGCACTCCCCTGAAAACGCGGCCGGCTCTTACGGCCATTCCGCCTTTATTTGGTATACTCCACGTTACGCATGCGGGCAATGACCGCCAGCAGATCAATCTTTCGCGGATAGGCCAGATACCGGTCGCAGCCCGGAAACATTTCGGAATAGACCGTATCCAGTCCTGCTGTCTCGATCTCCTCATACATAGCATCCACTTCTTCCATCAGATCGATGGTATCCCGATCCGGCTTTGAAAAAAGATCGCCTCCATGCTTGTTTTCAATCTTTCGGATCATAAAGCCGATCGCCGTCCGCTGTTCCTGACACAAGATATCATGAATGGGATTCGTATCGATCTTTTCATCACCGATCAGAATGAAACCAATGTCCGGTATTTCCAGTTTCTCCGGTCCGAAGACCTTCGGATACGGTGTAAAGCCCTTCGTCTTCAGAATGCGTTTCTGACTCCAATCCCGGATGACGGGCAGCCGCGAAGTACTTCTGCCTCCGCCTCCATGCGCCGCATAGATCTTCTTCGCCGGTGCGGTCACATTCTCCATCTGGTATTCATCCATCAGGTACACGGTGTCTGCAACATTCAGATATTCCCCGCTTCCGCCGATGACCAGGATCGTCGAAACACCGAGGGAATCATAGAGTTCCCGAACCCGCTCGGTAAACGGTGTGATCGGTTCCCTTTGGATCAGTTCCTTCATCAGGACGTCCCGGATCATAAAGTTTGTCGCGCTTTTGTCCTCATCGATAAGCAGCAGCCGGCTGCCGCTCTGGATAGCCTCCAGAATATTCGCCGCCTGCGAAGTTGAACCGGAAGCATGATCCGTGTGAAACTCCTTCGGATCGCCGCCGGGGATCCATGAAATAAACGGGGAAATGTCCAACGTTTTTACGCTCCGTCCGTCCTCCGCCGAGATCGACATGGCCGAAGCATCGGTCACGCACAGTTCCCTGCCATCCCCGAGGATATGGTCGTAGATCCCCGCAGATATCGTATCGAGGACCGTAGATTTTCCGGAATAACCGCCTCCGGTAATGATGGTGACACCCTTTTTGATGCCCAGGCCGCGGATGCCGCATACCTCGATCTCTTCCCCCGCAGGTGCCTGAAACGAAACCGCACCCTCGAGCGCCATTCCGGTCTTCGAGTCTCTCGGGAGAATGCTTCCGTTCGCCAGAAAGGCGCAGTACTCACTGCCTTTAAGCCACTCGCGCAGAGCCTTCTGCTTTTCAGCGAGCTCTCCTACCTTCCGGCTTCTCTCCCGGTCAAATCCCCGAATCAAAGCGTTCACCGTCGCGGGAATGTCAGAGAGCAACCGGAACGCTTTTTTCTTATCATCCGGCTTTAGTTGCACCTGTATCCGCATACACAGGCACATCTGAGGCTCGCTACCCTCCTCATCCGAAGCATTTTTCCGAGGGCGCATTGCAAAATAGGCGGAATTCCGCACCAGGATCTCACCGGCAGGATGCGCAGTATAGTACCAGCCGGTTTCTTCCCGCGTCTTATGCCGGTTATACAGTTCTTCGTTCAGTTCCTCCAGATACGGGATCCACTGCCGGTAACAATCATCCGCGACTGCCGTGCAAAAGTTTTCGATCCCCAGTTGTTTTGCCGGTATCATACACAGGATCGTCGGCCGGTCGTAAAGTTCCCTGTTGGTCTGCTCGATCGTCAGGGACAGATCTCCCGACCAAGTAGGTCGGGTCGTTATATGCATAGCCGTTCGCATCCACAGCAAGGCCTGCATACATTTCTTTCCATTCTTTGGTCTTTTGGCCCATTGACCATATAATTCTTTTTAATCGTATCAAATCTTCACCCTGTTAGCCTTTCGTTGTCTTCTTAAAACAGAACCGATGTTCGTTCTGTCTCACCTGTTTTTACTACGTGTCCAACGAATTTAGGGCAAAAAAATACCGTGACAAACTGCCACGGAAACACAGGCATGACCATCCGCCTGCTATGGAACTATTGCAATATCAGCATCTATCACTTAGTTCAATTCCCGAGGTAATTGTTTGATATTTCGTTTGCTCACTGTATTAAAGCCCTTCATGTCAATTACCTCCTTACTGAATTGAATCCAATATTTTCGTTACGTGAACATGGACAATATAACACATCGTCCGAAACACGTCAACCCCTTTTTTTCGATCTGAAGAGCCAACCTCACCCACAGGTTTCGGCTGCAATGTCGTGAATGCGATCACCGGCGGCCACGACCTTCGCCCACAGTTTCGGCTGTGGTTCGTGAATGCGATCGTGAGGCGGACATGTGAGCTAGCGTATGAAAAACACGCTCATGGAAATGCCGGAGCCGGAGTTACAAACCTTCGGCCTACCATTTTCAATGTTTCCGAGGCCGCCCGTTCGTGCCGCACGATCACCGCCGGCTCACTTTCGGCTGTAGGGTCGTGAATGCGATCACCGCCGGGCCCTTTCGCCCGCTGGTTTCGGCTGCAGTTCGTGAATGCGATCGTGAGGCGGACATGTGAGCAAGCGCCTGAAAAACACGCTCATGGAAATGCCGGAGCCG
>ONPC01000222.1 GCA_900319565.1 uncultured Eubacteriales bacterium
ACACCGCTCGTCGGAAGTTCTCTTGCCGAGTTCCGTGGAGCGGAAGATGTCCAGCGTGAACATGGTGGAGGCCGAATTCAGGACCGAGTTGAAGGAGGACAGGATCGCGCCGAACAGTACAGCTGCGAAGAAGCCCATGATCGGTTTCGGGACGACGGCGGAGATCAGAGCGGGATACGCGAAGTCGATCGCGGAGTCACCGGCGCTCCGGATAGGCTCCTGGATGGAAGGAATAGGTCCAGCCGTCAATAATGCCGTGTCCTCCGACTTCTTTCGCAAGGACGGAAAGAGCGATAAAAGGGATCAGGACGCCGGCGATCAAAAGACCGATGCCGTTGATGGTATCGGAGACAGCGACTGCCTTCAGGCCGCCGAAGATCGCGTAGCAGCCGCCGACAATACCGATGACGACACAGAGCCCTGCCACAGCAGCGAACTTGCTGCATCCGATCAGACCGGAAATGTCAAAGATTCTTTCAAAAACAACGGCACCCGAATACAGGATGACGGGAAGATTCAGGATTGAGTACATGACTACGATGATGCTGGAGAAAATGAGCTTGGTCGTTTTTCCGAAACGCTCTTCCATGAGGGCGGGGATCGTCGTCGTGCCCATCTTCAGATAGCGGGGCAGGAAATAGAATGCCAGAATAAGCAGCGTAAAAATGGAGCCGACTTCCCAGCCTATGGGGCTCATATTGGTGGCCCAGGACTGGCCGTTCAGGCCGACCAGCTGTTCGGCGGAAAGGTTTGTCAGAAGAAGAGAACCCGCGATCACGACACCGGGAAGACTCCGGCTTGCAAGGAAATAACCCTCGGCTGTGTCCAGATTGTCCTCTTTGGTCTTCAGACTGGCGATAACAGCAACCATTGCAGTGAAAAACAGAAACGTAATAATGATCCATGCCATTGAACTAAAAAAACTCATAATTCATACCCTCTCTTTTTAATGCATGCTTCTTTCGTCTCTGAAATCTTATGTCATGGCAGATAATCAAGGTGCGATCCGTCATTTTAGATGCAGGCTTCAGCTTTTTAATGTACATATGGCTGTTTCTCCGCCTGCAGGTTGTATAGCATAAGATTTACGGTAATAATGCTTTTTACTATACGATACCGGTCTCGTAAATCTTTTAAAAATTAGAGACCGCCGTAAGAAGCTTCCGGAAAACTTACGATACCGGTCTCGTAACTTTATGAGGCGAGTATAAAACGAATCTATAAAAAATAAAATAGTAAATATTAACAAAATTAATTGTTTATTATGCTAAATATTTTGATGACTATGTAAATGATGACAGGAGGGAGCGCAGCGGGGCAGTTAAGGGCTGCCGGGGTTTTACAGAAAAACCCCATGCAGAAACGCCACATATGAAATGATTGTGTGACCATTGCTTTTTTTATCAAATGTGTAACTATTATTTTTTCCTTTGTGTTACATAAGGATTTGTGATATAGTTTATGGTTGTTCGGATTGTATCATGTGTTTACAGCCAGTGATGGCAGGAAATCGTGAAAGAGAGGTCTTTGATCAATGAAAGAGATTTTATATAAGAGCACGCGTCCGGACAGTGTTCCGGTCCCGGCATCGAAAGCGATCCTCATGGGACTTGCGCAGGACGGAGGCCTTTTTGTCCCCACGGAATTTCCGGCTCTCGACAGGAGCCTCTCTGATCTGGCCTCGATGGATTACCGCGGTGTGGCCTATGAAGTGATGAAGCTGATGCTCACCGATTTTACAGAGGACGAGTTGAAGAGCTGCATAAATAATGCCTACGGCGATAATTTTGATGTCAGTGAGATCGTCCCCCTGCGCAAGGCGGACGGTGCCTACTATCTGGAGCTGTTCCACGGTCCGACGATCGCCTTCAAGGACATGGCTCTGCAGATCCTGCCTTATCTGCTGACGACTTCCGTGCGAAAGAACGGCGAACAGAAAGAGATTGTCATACTGACCGCGACGAGCGGCGACACGGGAAAGGCAGCCATGGCGGGCTTTGCGGATGTACCGGGCACGCGGATCATGGTCTTTTATCCCAAGGACGGCGTCTCTTCAATCCAGGAGCGGCAGATGGTGACGCAGAAGGGCGAAAACACCCGCGTCGTCGGCATCCGCGGCAATTTTGACGATGCCCAGAGCGAAGTCAAGAAGATCTTCGGCGACCAGGCGCTCCGCGAAGAAATGGCAGAAAAAGGCTTTGCCTTCTCCTCCGCCAATTCGATCAACATAGGACGTCTTGTTCCGCAGATCGTCTACTA
>ONPC01000221.1 GCA_900319565.1 uncultured Eubacteriales bacterium
ATTTGAATATGACTTATGGAGTTTCTCAAAAATCGGAAAATCCTGAGCTTGCTCTAGAAATCCTTTCAGTTTGTTATACAGATCCGGAGATATCAGCTATTTTATTACCGGAGATGGCTGGAGTGGCTTCGATGAATCAAAGAAGGTCGGTGATGTCACAAATTGAGGTCGGCGATATACAGAGCTTTTTTCCTGAGTTGACAAAAGTTCAACAGGAGACGATGATTCAATATCTGCATGCCTACAGAAGTGTTTTTGATAATTTGATCACCTATGCATATGACGAGGAGCTGAAGACGGAACGCTGGATGATGAACGAAGAATACGATGTGGACGAGTTGATCAGAAATTTAGAGGCACCTGAATTTCGGCAGCTGCTGCAAGAGTTAAATGAACAGTTGGCTGAATATCTGAAATCTTCCGATACCCGTTGACGGTGGATATACTTCGATGTAAAATGTAAACAGCAGAATTACGGCCGGCGGCGCAGAAAACTGCGCCGTCGGTTTTCGTATAGGAACAGAAAAAAATCCGGAGGTGCGTATGATCAAAGAAATTCGGATCAAGGAAATCGAACAGTTAATGCCTTTGTTTTCGGAGCAGGATTATCGTCCCGATCTGAAACGAAATCGCAGCCGTTTTTTGTACCGCGGCGTGAGTGACGCTTCGTTTGAGATGACGACCAGCCTGCATCGAAATTGTAAGCATTTGGAGAGGACGCTGGAGCAGGCGATCCTGGAGAATTTCGCGAAATACGCGGTCGGTACGGATCCGACGGTCGCGAACTCGGTTTGGCGGCAGATGATCATGGGGCAGCACTACGGCTTGCCGACCCGCCTCCTGGACTGGTCGCATTCGCCGCTGATGGGTCTGCATTTCGCGACCTGCGAACCGAACCTTCCGGATATGGAGGCGCATGACTGCGCGGTGTGGCGCATCGATATGACGGAGCAGCAGGCGTTGCTTCCCGAAGCGTACCAGAAGATCGTAAACGAGAAGAAAACGACATACTTTACGGTAGAGATGCTGATGGAGATCACGCAGAACTCATTGGCCAAATATGATGCGGCCATGAAGGACAGCGCGATGGTCATCGTCGAGCCGCCGTCCATGGATGAACGGATCGTCAACCAGTATTCGTTTTTCTCCATCATTCCGATGGATATGCAGGACATCGAGAAGTTCCTGAACGAACACACCGAGAATACCGTGAAATACATCATCGATAAATCTTTGCGTTGGCGTGTGCGCGATATGCTGGACCAGATGAATGTCAGCGAGCGTATCGCTTATCCGGGGCTCGAGGGACTCTCGGACTGGATCGCCAGACACTATTATGTGAGATAAAAAGGTGGGGGAACAGAAGAATGAAAGTTGTATTGGAACACCTGACGAAGAGATTTCCCAATCGAAACAAAAAGATCCACACGGAAGTGGTCGCGGTCAGCGATTTTAATGTGGAGATCCCGGATGGTTTGTTGGTAGGACTGTTGGGTCCGTCCGGCTGCGGAAAGAGCACGGCGCTCAATCTGATCTGCGGACTGGAGACGCCGACCGAGGGTAAGATCTATTTTGACGAAGACGATGTCACGGAACTGCCGCCGGAGAAGCGCGGCGTGGGCATGGTCTTTCAGAATTATGCGCTCTATCCGCACCTGACCGTTCGGAAGAATATCATGTTTCCGTTGCAGAATTTCAAAGGCGAGGATAAACTGACGAAGGAGCAGATGAACGAGCGCGTGATGCAGGCGGCGAAACTCGTTCAGATCGAGGAACTCATGGATCGCAAGCCTTCGGAGATGTCCGGCGGCCAGCAGCAGCGTGTCGCGATCGCCCGGGCTTTGGTGAAGATGCCGCGCCTGCTTCTGCTGGATGAGCCGCTATCGAACCTCGATGCGCGTCTGCGTCTGCAGACCCGTGAGGAGATCCGCCGCATCCAGAAAGAAACGCACATTACCACGGTATTTGTAACACATGATCAGGAAGAGGCCATGAGCATCTCCGACTTCATCATCGTTATGAAGGACGGCGTGCTGCATCAGATGGGACGGCCGCAGGATGTCTACGACCATCCGTCGAATCTGTTCGTTGCCAAATTTCTGGGAACCCCGCCCATTAATGTTTTCGAAGGACGTGTGAAGAAGGGCGGTGTCTACATCGGCGACGATTGCATCTACCGCGGAACGAAGCTCGAGGACCGCGAGGTATGGATCGGCATCCGTCCGGAAGGCTTCATCCTGAAGAAGGACGGTGCGCTTACCTGTGACTTAAAGGCCGTAGAGGTCATGGGACGGGATACCAGCATCGTATGTGAGAATAAGGCGCTGACCGGACAGCCGGCCGTGCGAGCCATCATCCCGGCGGAGACGCCGCTGGATACGAAGGGCGGCAAGGTGCGCTTTGACATCAAACCGTCGAAACTCTATTTGTTTGATAAAGAAACCGAGCAGGTTTTGGAGGACATCCGGTGAAAAAACGTTTAAAAGAAACGGGACGCGGCTGGCTCTACCTGCTGCCTGCCCTGCTGTTTTTGGGGATCTTCATGGTATATCCTCTGGTCGATGTTCTGGTATATTCCTTCGAGGAGAGTTATAATTTCGCTTCGCAGTCCTACACCGGCGTCGGCCTGTATAACTACAAGTACGTGCTTCGCGACCCGTATTTCATCCAGGCGCTGAAGAACACGTTCATCATCGTTATCATCACGGTGCCGGTGTCCACGACACTGTCGCTTTTGGTGGCCTATCTTTTGTCACGGATCACGAAACTGAAGGAACTGTTCCAGACGGTTTCCTTCCTGCCGTACGTTACGAATACGCTGGCGGTCGGCCTGGTCTTCATGATCCTCTTTAAGAAGACTCCGTACTCCGACGGCATGATCAATATTCTGATCCATTTCTTCGGCGGCGAGAGCGTGGACTTCATCGACGGCCCTTACTGGGCTAAGATGATGGTCATGTGCATCTACACAGTCTGGGTCGTTATGCCGTTTAAGATCCTCATCCTGACCAGCGCTCTGGCCTCGGTCAATGAGACCTATTATAAGGCAGCGCGCGTCGACGGTACGTCGAGTTTCCGTATCTTCACGCGGATCACACTTCCCATGATATCCCCGATGATCTTCTATCTGGTTATCACAGGCTTTATCGGCGCGTTCAAGGCCTACTCGGACGAAGTCGCGCTGTTCGGTACCGATCTGAATAAGGCGGGCATGAATACGATCGTGGGCTATGTTTACGACATGCTCTACGGCGACAGCGGCGGCTATCCTTCGTACGCGGCGGCAGCGGCCCTGATCCTGTTTTTGATTGTCTTTACGATCACGGTATTCAACCTTTTGATCAGCAACAAAAAGGTTTCGATCGGAGGTGGTAACGCATGACGGAAGAAAACAAAAAGAAAAAGACCGGGCGCGGCCGGGAACGTGCCGGAGCAATTGCCCGCTACACGCTTTTGTCGATCTGGGCGCTCATCGTCCTGTTCCCGTTCTACTGGATGGTGCTGACTTCGTTCAAATCCTATGGCAGTTATACCTCGGAGTACGTGCCGCGGTTTATTGCCACCGATCCCACGGTGCAGAACTATAAGAGTGCATTTACCGAGGTGCCTCTGGCGCGGTATTTCACGAATACCTTCCTGTTTACGATCATTACAACGGCGCTGATGCTTATCGTGATCATCCTGGCGGCCTATGCGTTCGCGCGCATTAAATTCCGCGGAAAGAACGCGGTGTTCGCGCTGTTCCTGTCCCTGATGATGATCCCGAACGAACTCGTGGTCATCACGAACTATGTCACGATCACGAACTGGAACATGCGTAACACGTTCCTGGGTCTGATCCTGCCGTCGGTGACCTCGGTGTTCTACATCTACCTGCTGAAGGAGAACTTCGAGCAGATCCCCGAGGAACTGTATAAGGCGGCGAAGGTCGACGGAACGTCGGATCTGAAGTACCTGCTGAAGGTCATGATCCCGATCTCGCAGCCGACCATCATCACCATCACGATCCTGAAGGTCATCGAGTGCTGGAACAGCTACGTCTGGCCGCGCCTGATCACGGATGACCAGAACCACTACCTGGTGTCGAATGGCATCCAGGAGATCCGTGAGAGCGGTTTCGGCCGCGACAACGTGCCCGCCATGATGGCAGCCGTCGTGGTCATTTCCCTGCCCCTCATCATCCTGTTTTTGATCTTCCGTAAGAAGATCATGGCGGGCGTTTCGAGAGGAGGTCTGAAGGGATGAGTAAACGCAAGATTTGGCATTTGGTCACTCTGGCGGTTGCGTTTGTCGTTCTCTGTCTGATCCTGGTCCTGACCGGCTGCCATGGCGCGAAGAAACGTCTCGCGTTCAACCTGCCGGAGGATTTTCTGGACGATCATCAGTATGAGATCACGTTCTGGGCGAAAAACGATACCAACAAAACGCAGCTGGATATCTACAAAAAGGCCATCGAAGACTTTGAGTCCTACTATCCGAATATCAAGGTCAACCTGAAGGCCTACACCGACTACCGCAACATCTACAACGATGTCATCACGAATATCGCGACGAATACGACGCCGAACGTGTGCATCAGTTATCCCGATCACATTGCGACCTATATGACCGGGGAAAATGTCGTTCTGCCGCTGGACGCGCTGATCGACGACACCGACTACGGCCTGGGCGGAGCGAAGGTGAAATTCGACTCCGTGAAGAAGGACGAGGTCATCCCGAAGTTCCTCGAGGAGGGGAAGATCGGCGGCGTGCAGTACGCCCTGCCTTACATGCGTTCGACCGAGGCCTGCTACGTCAATGTCGACATGGTTCACAAACTGGGCTTCGAACTGCCCGAGGTTCTGACCTGGGACTTCATCTGGGAGGTCAGCGAGGCTGCCATGGAGAAAGATGCCGACGGGATTTTCAAATTAAACGGCCAGAAGGTCCTGATTCCGTTTATCTATAAGTCCACGGACAACATGATGATCCAGGTACTGAAGCAGCTGGATGCCGGTTATTCCACGCCAGCGGGCGATATCTTGCTTTTTAACGATCAGACGAAGGAATTCCTCTATGAGGTCTCCAAACATGCTCTGACGCGTTCATTTTCCACGTTTGCCATATCCGGCTACCCCGGAAACTTCTTAAACGCCGGCCAATGCATCTTCGCGGTGGACTCCACCGCGGGCGCGACCTGGATGGGCTCGGATGCGCCGCTGCAGGACATCCATGAG
>ONPC01000219.1 GCA_900319565.1 uncultured Eubacteriales bacterium
GCTCACGGCTACTCCATGGGCTACAACTACAACGGAAAGCTCCGCAGCAAGGAACTCCTGCTGTGCGAGGACGGCTCCGTGAAGCTCATCCGCCGCGCCGAGACCCCGAAGGACTACTTCGCGACCTTTGATTTCTGTGACATCCTCGATAAGATGGATTATGATGTATAATTAGAGTTTGATAAAACTATAAAAGCAGGAGCACGTGAGTTTGCTCCTGCTTTTTTGGTGTCGATTGTTTATACACAAAAGTACCCCGGGGGAGCCGGAACTCCCATCGGGGTACAACAGAGTTTATGTTCGTATTTTGCTATTATACGATGATAAAGAACTTCAATAGGAAGATCAGGGACAGTACGTAGGTCAGGATCGATACCTTTCTCCAGTTTCCGGTGAAGAGCTGGAATACGGAGTAGCAGATCAGACCTAGTCCGATGGCATGTCCGATGGAGCTGGTGATGGGCATCGCGATGACCATGATAGCTACCGGAAGTACCTGAGACATATCATCGAAGTTGATCTTCTTAAGTCCGGAGAACATCAGGATGCCGACATAGATCAGAGCGGAACTGGTTGCTGCCGGAGGGATGATGGCTGCTACCGGAGCCAGGAACATACATGCCAGGAAGCAGAGACCGGTTACCAGAGCAGTAAGACCGGTGCGGCCGCCGGCTTCTACGCCGGATGCGGATTCGATGAATGTTGTTACGGTAGAAGTACCGGTAACAGCGCCTGCGAGGGTACCGATCGCATCAGCAGTAAGAGCTTCTTTCATCTGCGGCATCTTACCCTTCTCGTCGAGCATGTTCGCACGGCTTGCGGTACCAACGAGGGTTCCGATGGTATCGAACATATCGATAATGCAGAAGGTGATGACCAGAGTAACAACGGTAAACCAGCCGATCTCCATAAAGCCGGTGAAGTTAAACTTAAACAGGGTCGTTTCTGCCATATCAGCGAACGGAGGAACGAAGGAAGCATCCTTTAAAGGGGCGAATGGATCCGTATTCAGGAAGTTTACCTGTCCGACCCAATACAGGACACTGGCACAAAGCATACCGATCAGAACGGAAGCTTTCACCTTATGGTGGGCCAGGATAACGATGATAAAGAGACCGATGAAGGTGACGGCTACGGACAGGACCATGGTGCTATAACCGGAACCAATGTTTTTCTGAGCAGTGTCCGGAGTCAGAGCGCCGAAAAAGTGTGCCAGCATATAGAAAGGGCCACCTTTATCACTGTAGATACCATTGTTTGATCCGAAACCGATGTTAAGGAGCATGAGGCCGATGGCCGGGGAGATACCCAGGCGAATGCCGAGCGGGAGCGCTTCCACGATCTTCTCACGGACATTGACCAGAGAGAGAACGAGGAATACGGCACCTTCGATCAGGATGATGCAAAGGGCTACCTGATAAGCCTGTTCATAACTGCCGATACCTGCGATGTTCATCGCCAGAATGTTTGCAACTACGGTCGCAAAGAAGGAATTCAGGCCCATACCTGGAGCCATGGCGAACGGCTTATTGGCCCAGAATGCCATGACCATCATACCGATGAAAGATGCGATGCAGGTCGCCAGAAAGACGCCGTTCCACAGTTTACTGCCTGTGTTGAAGTTAGTCAGCAAATTCGGGTTCAGCATGATGATGTAGGCCATCGTCATGAAGGTCGTGAGGCCTGCGATGACCTCGGTACGAACATTGGTTTTGTTCTGTTTGAGTTTGAATAGTTTCTCCATTTTCATACTCCTTTTGTGTGGGTGATAAGGCCGTCGGACGAAGGAGCAGCCCTATCGGGGTTTACGTTCTGTATACTAAGTCAATTATAAAATTCGCCCTGTTGTCTGTCAAGTAAGGAAACACTTTTTGTGCATTACAAAATTGAGACGCCATCCTGCTTTGAAACCAAAGGCGGATTTAAGCCGGCATATGAAAAATCGAGTAAATGTGAAGGGAGAAAGATCGGCCGAAAATTCGAAGAATACGATAAAACTTTATATTTTCTCTTGAGTTTAACGCCCGTTTTGTGTAAAATGATAGGTATAAAATTCTACCTATGGGAGGATAGCTTATGTCGTACATGGAAAGTTACAAAGAGTGGTGTGAAAACCCGTATTTTGACGAAGCGACCCGGAGCGAGCTACAGGCCATCGCGGGAGATGAGAACGAGATCAAAGAGCGGTTTTATAAAAATCTGGAGTTCGGTACCGGAGGTCTGCGTGGTATTTTAGGCGCCGGTTCCAATCGCATGAATATCTATACCGTGCGTAAGGCGACGCAAGGCCTTGCAAACTATATTCTGGCAAATGGAGGCCTGGGCCGCGGCGTTGCGATCTCTTACGATTGCCGTCGCATGAGCCCCGAGTTCGCTGACTGTGCGGCGCTCTGCCTCGCAGCAAACGGCATCAAGGCATACATTTACCCGTCCCTGCGTCCGACGCCGCAGCTGTCTTTCACACTTCGTGAACTGAACTGCATCGCCGGCATCATGGTAACGGCCAGCCACAACCCGCCCGAATACAACGGTTATAAGGTTTATTGGGAGGACGGCGCACAGGTAACGAGCCCGAAGGATGTCGATATCATCAATGAAGTTAACTCCATTACGGATTATTCGACCTGCAAGACCATGGATAAGACACAGGCCATGATCGACGGTTTGTATAATGTCGTTGGTTTCGATATGGACGACCGCTACATCGAAGCCCTGAAGAAGCAGGTCATCCATCCGGAGATCTGCCGTGAGGTAGGTAAGGAACTGAAGATCGTCTACACGCCGCTGTACGGCACCGGTAACGTTCCGGCTCGCCGCGTGCTGAAGGAGATCGGTTTCGAGCATGTTTATGAGGTTCCGGAGCAGGCAGTCGTAGATGGTAATTTCCCGACCGTTTCCTACCCGAACCCGGAGGATCCGAAGGCATTTGCCCTGGCGCTGAAACTGGCGAAGGAGGTCGATGCGGACGTTATCCTCGCAACGGATCCCGATGCCGACCGTCTCGGCGTTTACGCGAAGGATTCCGCAACCGGCGAATACGTTTCCTTCACCGGAAACATGTCCGGCGTTCTGGTTTGTGAATATGTGCTGAGCCAGAAGAAGGCACTCGGTACATTGCCCGCAAACGGAGCAGTCGTAGAGACCATCGTTTCCACCGACCTGTGTAAGGCAGTTGCGGCGGAATACAATATGAAGCTGATCGAAGTGCTGACCGGGTTTAAGTACATCGGTGAGCAGATCAAGTGGTTTGAGGAGCAGAACACCTACAGCTACCAGTTCGGTTTCGAAGAGAGCTACGGCCTGCTCGTTGGTACGCATGCGCGTGATAAGGACGCCATCGTTGCCGTTATGCTGCTTTGCGAGGCAGCTGCCTTCTATAAGAAGCAGGGCCTGACGTTGTGGGATCAGATGATCAAGATCTACGAGAAATACGGTTTCTACCGCGAAGGTGTGCAGTCGCTGACCTTAAAGGGTCTGGATGGCGCAGCGAAGATCGGCGCTATCATGGAGGATCTCCGCAACAACCCGATCAAGTCGCTCGCAGGTCTGAACGTGAAGGAATTCCGCGATTACGAGAAGGACGAAGTCCTCGTTATGGCGGATGGTTCCAAGCATTCGACCGGACTGCCGAAGTCGAACGTGCTCTACTACGAGTTCGAGAACAATGCATGGTGCTGCGTACGCCCGTCCGGCACCGAGCCGAAGATCAAGTTCTATATGGGCGTGAAGGGCACCGATCTAAACGATGCAAATAAAAAACTTTCCGAACTGTCCGATGGCTTCATGGGACTGGTTCAGGAATAAGAAGGATAATGATCTATGAATCATGAGATGATCTTGGTTTTGGACTTCGGCGGCCAGTACAATCAGCTGATCGCCCGGAGAGTCAGAGAGTGCAATGTTTACTGTGAGGTGCATCCCTACACCATGGCGCTGGAGCAGATCCGCGCCATGGCGCCGAAGGGCATCATCTTCACCGGCGGTCCGAACAGCGTTTACGATCCGGCTTCGCCGCATTACGACCCCGCAATCTTCAATCTGGGGATCCCGATCCTGGGCATCTGCTACGGATCGCAGCTCATGGCGTACAGCCTGGGCGGCACCGTTGAGACTGCACCGGTCAGCGAATACGGCCACACGGAAGTGACCGTTGACAAGCGCGACGCTTTGTTTGAGGGCGTGGCGGAAAACAAAAACTCCTCGACGGTCTGCTGGATGAGCCACACCGACTACATCGCGAAGGCTCCGGAGGGCTTTATCATTACCGCGCACACACCGGTCTGCCCGGTGGCGGCTATGGCCTGCGAGGCGCGTAAACTCTACGCGACCCAGTTCCACCCGGAAGTCATGCATACCGAAGAAGGCTTCCGCATGCTGCAGAACTTCGTACGCCGCATCTGCGGCTGCGCGGGCGACTGGCGCATGTCCTCCTTCGTAGACACGACCATTCGTGAACTGCGCGAGCGTATCGGAAACGGACGCGTGCTTTGTGCCCTGTCCGGCGGCGTTGACTCGTCGGTCGCAGCAGTCCTGCTTTCAAAGGCCATCGGTAAGCAGTTGACCTGCGTCTTTGTGGACCACGGCCTGCTTCGTAAGAACGAGGGCGACGAGGTCGAAGAAGTTTTCGGACCGAACGGCGCTTACGAACTGAATTTTGTACGGGTCAATGCGGCGGAGCGCTACTATGCGAAGCTGGCCGGCGTTACGGATCCCGAGACGAAGCGTAAGATCATCGGCGAAGAGTTCATTCGTGTTTTTGAAGAAGAAGCGAAGAAGATCGGAGCGGTGGACTACCTGGTACAGGGAACCATTTACCCCGATGTGATCGAATCGGGCCTCGGCAAATCTGCCGTGATCAAGAGCCACCACAACGTCGGCGGGCTGCCGTCTGTCGTGGATTTCAAAGAGATCATCGAACCGCTTCGTATGCTGTTTAAGGACGAAGTTCGTAAGGCGGGTCTGGAGCTCGGCATCCCCGCGCGTCTGGTGTATCGCCAGCCGTTCCCGGGTCCGGGACTGGGCGTCCGCATCATCGGCGAGATCACGCCGGAGAAGGTACGCATGGTGCAGGAGGCGGACTACATCTACCGCGAAGAGGTCGAGAAGGCCGGCATCGGTAAGGAGCTGGGCCAGTATTTTGCCGCGCTTACGAACATGCGCAGCGTCGGCGTTATGGGCGATTTCCGCACCTACGACTACGCCATCGCGCTTCGCGCTGTTTATACCAGCGACTTCATGACCGCAGAGGCGGCACGCCTGTCCTGGGACGTCCTCATGAAGGTGACAAATCGTATCGTTAATGAGGTCAAAGGTGTTAACCGCGTACTCTACGACTGCACCGGTAAGCCACCGGGCACGATCGAATTTGAATAGTTCCATAAGCCATTGAGGAACTGAAGTAGATGATCGGTCTTTTTGGGGCAAAGGTGGTCATCACCAAGGCCTTCCCGTTGTTCCACGGGATTTGCTTCCTGAAACTATTTTCGCGTTTTATCGTATATATGAATACAGAAGTCAAAAGCTCTTCCTTGCCGAAAAGCAGATGCTTTTTGGAGGAAGGGCTTTTGAGGGTATATAGATTCCTATCCGGTGCCTGCGGGCCGGGGATGAAAGGAGAGAGGGATTTGAAGATCATTTTCGGGGAGATAAAAAAGATCTTGCGATGGGATATGGTGGGCTTGACTCTGGTGATGACCGTCTTTCTGGCGTATCTGCTGTTTTTCTTTTACCGGGATTTTTCGGACCGCTCCTTCGGGGATCATGGAAACCGTAAACATGTGGAACTGCTTCTGGAACTGGCAGACCGGTACGGAGAAGAACTGTCAGAAGAAGAACTGGGGGAGCTGGAAGGGCAGATGGAGGAACTGAGCCGTGATCTTTCGGGCTTTCTGCTGGACTTTCCCTTGGCCCGTGAAAATGGGATCACATCCTACTACGACCTTGTGATGCCGTTTGTCGAGATAGGGGAGAATGATATCTCGGATGAGATCCGGAAAAAAGAAAGACTCCAATATGAGATCACAGAGTATCTGAACAAGCAGGCTCCGAATCTGATGGAACGCTTCCGGTATTATCGGAGCATAGTCTCCGGTCAAAAATCGGGGGCGGACTTTCGTGACAGCCTTCCGGATACCGCAAAGGAACGTATCGATCAGTATCCGGAAATGGATGAGATCATTAAAGAGTATACGATCCATCTGTATGAGAAGGACAACAGGGCTTCCTTAACGGGGCTGTTTGATGAATCAGTTCTCTACGGCACTTCCGGCTACTTTAAGAATATCGGGATCTTGCTTGTGTTTTCAGTGCTTTTTCTTACCGCCCCGCTTATGGCGGGAGACAGAGTCTCCGGTGTGGAGCAGCATATGTGCTCTTCCAGGACCGGAAGAAAGATCTGGGGATATCAGTTTACCGGTGTCCTTTTTACGGCTTTCCTGATCACGACTCTGTATCTGATGCTGTCAGGTGCGGTCTTTATGGTTTTTGGAACCTGGCGTCTGGTTCACCATAACATCCACGGGATAGCCAGTCACATGTATGTCTTTATGTCCTACGGAAAGTATCTGCTTCTGCTGTTTGCCCAGATCTATCTGCTGGTATTGGGCTGTTCGGGAATCAATTACTGTATCATGAGTCTACCCGGAAGGTATATCGCCATGGTGTTCAAACTGACTGTATTGATCATGGGAAGCGTCTGGCTCACAGATCTTTGCCTGAAAGACTTTCTGATGGTTGGCAACCGGATCACTCAGACCTTTGGGCGGTCGTATGCCTCCCTGTGGTATCCGCTGTGTATCTCGGGCCTCCTGTGTATTACGGGGATCGCTGCCGGGTATGCGGCAGCCCGTGTCAATGCCGGAAGGCAGATGCGGTGAGGGGTGCTTCGCAACGGAAAATACAGAAAAACCGGCAGGAGATAAGAGGATTCTTGTGGAAAATGAAAAACGATTGATACGTCGGATCGTCAGGCACAGATCCAGGGAGGCGGCAGATGAATTGATACGAGCCCATTATGATGAGATCTATCGGTTCATGTATCGTCAGACCCTGGACCGGGAGGATGCTTTGGATCTTACCCAGGATTGCTTTCTGGCGATGCTCAGGGGGCTTTCCTACTATGATGAGACAAAGTCTTCCTTCAGGACCTGGCTGTTTCGTATAGCGGCCAATAAGGTGATCGACAGAAAACGGACTTCCCATATGATACTGCTGCCTTTAGAAGAGGAGTGTTTAGGGAAGGCGGAGGACGTTTCCCTTTCGGTGATGGATAAGATTCTGGTGGAGAAGATCGAGGAGCGTGTGGCCTGCCTTGAACCGGAGATACAGAAGATCTACCGAATGCACTTTTACGGGGAAATGACATTTAAAGAGATCGGTGAAGCGTTAGACAGACCGGAAAACACCATTAAAACGAAGTATTACCGGCTGATCAGCCGTCTTAGAAAGGAGTTCGGAAATGATTTATGAGGATATCCCGGGAGAGGAAGAGAAGGAAAAAAGCATACAGTGGATACTGGATCAGGGATTTCCCCGGCAGCATTCTTCGGGTAAATTTTCCAAAATGGTGAGAGCCCTTGGCCTGAAGCCCTTTTTTGGTATGAAGGACTGCCTGATCTTTGGACTGATCCTTTCTTTTGGCACAGGTCTTATGGTTATGTCTGCGGCGGGTCAGAAGGAGTTCTGGTCGGGATTTTTGTTCTTTTGGGCGCCGGTGTTTTATGCCACGGTGCTGACCTTTACGGCCATTAAGGAGTGGCAGGGCGGTATAAGGGATATGGTAAAGGTGACAAAGTACGGAAATGAAGGCCTCCTTTCTCTCAGGATGCTTTATCTCTCATCCCTGTCCGTATTGCTGCTCATCCTTCAGCAGATTCTGTTCCGTCCTCTTTTAGCGGACAGAATCACTCTGCCTGAATTGATCAGGTGTATCTGGATCTCCGTCTGCGGACTGTTTTTCTACAGTGCCCTGGAACTGCTGGTACGGCTCATGGCAAAACGCAGGGCTGCGCTGACCGTTGTGCCTTTGGTCTGGCTTTTTGGGGGAATGGTCATAGGTGAATTGATATGGGGGAACGCCGGCGGGGGTATGAAAACGGAATGGATCGGTGTGCTGGCGATGGTGTTTATGCTGGTGTATCTGTTTGAACTTCGTATTCAGGCATCAGTAAAACGGGAGGAGGTCGTTTATGCTTTCCATTGAACATGTGACCAAACGGTACCGGGGATTTACGGCGCTTTCTGACGTAAATCTCACCTTTGAAACAGGCGTCTATGGCCTTCTCGCCCCCAATGGAGCCGGGAAGACCACTTTACTGAAAATGATCACCACCCTTCTGTTTCCCAGTGAGGGAGAGATTCTGTACAATGGGGAGGAGATCCTTGGCATGGGGGAGAGATACCGGGAGATCGTTGGCTATCTTCCCCAGAAATACGGGTATTACCGCTCATTCACTCCCCGGAAGATGCTTCGGTATATGGCGGCTCTTCAAGGGGTGGATCAGAGGGAAGCTGACAGAAGAATCGAGGAACTGCTGAAGGCTGTTTCCATGAGCGAGTATGCGGACACAAAAATGAAGAAATTCTCCGGCGGCATGATCCAGCGGGTAGGAATTGCCCAGGCGCTGTTGAATGATCCGAAGATTCTGGTATTGGATGAACCTACGGCAGGACTGGACCCCAAGGAGAGGGTCCGCTTTCGGAATATTCTTCACAGCCTGTCTAAGGACAGGATCGTTCTGCTGTCCACGCATATCGTATCCGATGTGGAATCTATTGCCCAAAAGATCGTGATGATCCGGGATCATCATGTGCTGTGCTGTGAGACGCCGGCGGAGATTCTGAAGCGGTTGGAAGGTATGGTCTGGGAAATACCGGAGGGTTCTGCCCTGTCCCGTGAACACATGATTCTGGCGGAAAGGCAGACAGAAGAGGGACCGGTGATTCGGGCGGCAGGGAGCGGACGGCCGGAAAATGCGAAGATCGTATCCCCCAGCCTGGAAGACGCATTTCTGTACCTTTACCGAGAAGAGCCCGATGAAAACAGAGAGGAAGGAGTGTCGAAATGAAGAGGGAGCTGGTGGTCTGGGAGATAAAAAAACTCCTCTTTCCTCCCCTTCTTCCTCTTATCCTTTTGCTGTTTCTGGGCATAGATCTGATGACTCTCTGGACAGGGAGGGAGAATCCGGAGGTTCGCCGTCAGGCGGAGACTTTGGCGGTGATCCGGAGTGAGGAGGGAATCCGGCTGTTTTCCCAGACCGAAAAAGATCCCCAACGGTTTGAAACCCTTCTCCCTTTGGAGGATCTGTATGCCTCTGATTTTACGGATCGGGACTTTGGTCTGGGGAGAGCCACCTCGGCCTACTTTGCTGACTTTTTTCAGGAACTGGCCATACCTCTTATGATACAGGGGGCAATTCTGAGTCTTCTGATCACGGTTGTACTGATCGGTACGGAGAGAGAAACGGATATGGAGAAGATGATCGCCTCTTCCCTAACCGGCAGGAGGTTCGTTTATCCCAAACTGGCGGCCGGTCTGGTCGCAGTTTTTGTGTGTACTCTTTTACTGGCCCTTCTGTCATTTCTCGGTTTATATATCAAGATCGGTCTTCCGGAATTTTTTGACATCCGTATGGACTGTCCCTATCTGCATCATATGATGAAGGCTGAACTGTATCCTTACGTCAGGCAGCTGAGCTTCTGGCAGTACGGCCTTTTGCTGCTTTTGATGATCCAGATGCTGCTGGCGGGCTTTTTTGGGCTGATGTTTGCTATCGTGCTGCAGTGTCCGGATATTCCCCGGGGCATAGGGGGAGGAGTTCTTTTGGTGATTGCGGATCTTTCTGTTTCCGGATTCCTGAGGGATTATTATCCCGAAAAGACGTGGCAGGGAAGCTTTGGAGGAATGTATCTGACTATCCGTTTCTGGCTGACGGATAAAGGGGGAACGGATGTGATCCGGTATCAGGAATTTCTGGTGATCCTCTGCCTTCTTTTGCTGGCCACACTGGTTTTGAAAGCCTCCCTCCACCGCTTTGAAAAAAAGGAACAGTAACCGTTCTGCGACTGTCCGCCTGGAGAAATGCCCTGACATCAGCCGCATAACGGTGGAAAGAGCATTGTCAGAACTCTTGTCATCAGAAAGTATAATAAAGATCGGTGGAGGCAGATATACAAAATGCGTTTGGAACAGAGACAGGAAATAGCGGGGAAAAATTCCGACCTTTGCAAAGATCTTGCAAAGGTCAGTGTGTTATAGTGGTATCAGAAGCAGGGAAACACCCCGCTTAAAAAAAAACGACCACATAAAAGATAAACAGGAGGCATGGATCATGAAAAAGATGTATAATACAAAGATGACAAAGAAGGCAAGAATCGGTATCGCAGCACTGGCAGGAATCATGGCAATGAGCTTAGCAACTCCCCTTGCGGTAAATGCATCAACTCTGAAAGGACCTGAAATTCGCCTGGCGACAGATGCAGAAAAAGCATTGAAGGAAGCTGAAGAGGTTCTGGCCCGCAAAGCAAAGGAAAACTCGGAACAGCAGGAGAACCTGATTCCCGAAATCCCGGTTTTTTTTCAACTCTCCCGGAATGATAGAATTTGAATAAGGAGGATCGACATATGGCTGAAGAAAGACAAACAGTTCAATGTGAATGTGGATACTGCGGACCGGTTTCGAATTTCTGCCCCGAATGCGGAAAGATGTTCCGGAACGTGCCGTTGTCCGGACTGGTGGACCGGGAGTTTTCTACAGAAGAGAAGAAAAAGCTTACGGAGCACGGCTGGAGAAACCAATACGGTACGCTTCTGATGACCCTTCGGGACGGAAAGTTGGTTTCCTGTTACTATACCGGAATGAATTCGGGCGCTTTTGTCGGCGCTTTTGTTGGCGGTTTTGCCGGTGATGGCAGGATGCCGCAGAAGCCGGAGGAGCTTCGGCTCGTTACCGGGTACTCCTATGACCAGATCGGAATGATGCCCGGCGGAATGATGATGGGACTGAATGGAATCCACCTTACGACTGCGGGTTTCACAATATATCTTCGTGAAGCCGACTATCGTAAGGAGGAGAAGGTTGCGGCGCCTCAGTATCGGATCCTTCGGCTTTGGTATGGCTCGGGCACGCTTCACGCGGATCTGTATTCGTTTGCGGAGCAAAGAAGTTTCACGGTGGATCTTGTTTTGGATGATGAGGTCCGGATTCCCTTTGCGGAGGAACAGCCGCAGGTAGGGCTGACCTGCCCGAAATGTGGCAGCGAGTTCCAAATGGGTATGTATTGCGAGAACTGCGGGGAAGAGTTAAAGTGGGTGACCCTGTTTTCGGGCTCTACCTATGTCACGTGCAACCCGCCGACCCGTTCCGGCTTTCACGTCTGTAAATTCTCGGATGAGAAACTGATCTATGAATTTTATACGAACGAGATCACGGAGCGCCGGTATATCTCCGCGAAGGTGATCGACGAGGCGTATCGGATCATCCGGGAACATCATATCGATGAATGGGAACAGTACCAGAATACATTTGACGGCATGATGGGAGGCGATGTCTCCGTCAGTTATCTGGACGGCGATCGGTTGGTCGGATCCTCCATGTCGCATATGGGATTCTTAGTTCAGGCGGCTTACTATGCTCTGATGGAACTGTTTCGGAAGAATATCCTCTGATTCCCGAAAAATGGATAGATTTTTTAAAAGGCTTTCACAGATCTGTGGTCTGTGAAAGCCTTTTTGCTTTTTTTCCTTAACCGTTATGGCGGTCCCTGTATCTTCCGAAGAAGACCCCGTCATCCACATATTGTCCGATCTCGGATACCCAAACCGGAAAATGCCCGGTTGCGACTGCTGTCTGTCCGTTTAGCATACCGGTGTGAAAGGACAGATGCCGGAATTGACGCAGAACCAGTTCCATTCGGGTGTAGATGCAGTTTTCCGGCTTCTCATAAAGCATCTCATCGGTCAGCCCATCCAGATAGGACAGTGTTTTCTCCTCGATCTGATCGAGGTAATGAAGCAGTTGTTCATCGGACAGGATCACTTTGGTCGGGTTTTCCGGATTATCCATGCCTTCTTCGTGGAACGCAGGTTCCTCATACACAAATGGATTGATGAACCATTTATCGGCGGAATGCAGGGCGTGATACGCCCATCTCCAGCAGGGGGCGCCGCAACAAAGGGCATCCCTGTCGTAGGCCTTTATGGAAGTGCGGATATTTAAGAAATTCGGTTTCACGGTTTCTTTAATGATCATACATAGTTCATTCATAGCAGTTACCTCCTTGCGTTTTATTGACTATGGATGTATAATAACACCGACAGATGTATTTGTAAAATTGAAATAAATGAAACATACGTTCAATAAATATGAATTAGAGAGGCATTGACCATGACGATCGTTCAATTGAATACTTTTTTGAAAATCGTGGAGGCCGGCAGTTTTTCGGCCGCGGCGAACCGCCTGGGTTATGCGCAGTCTACGATCACTATGCAGATTAAGCAGCTGGAGGAAGAGCTGGGATGCCGGATCTTTGAACGGCTGGGTAAGACAGTCGTACTTACACCGCAGGGAGAGAAGCTGGTGTCATATGCGGAGAAAATGCTTCAGCTGGAGCGCGAGATCCGCCTGGATATATCGGATGAAGAAGAACCGAGAGGAATACTTAAGATCGGTGTGTCCGAATCTCTGTGTTACGATCGCGTACCGAAGATCCTGATGCACTATAAAAACGCAGTTCCGGGGATCGAGATCCGGCTGATGTTCATAAACCACGATACGTTTCCCGAAATGCTGCAAAAAGGCGAACTGGATCTGGTCTACACGCTGAACCCGTATATCAGGGACGACCGCCTGACGCTGTTGCATTCGAGCGAAGAGAGACTCGGCTTTTTCGCGTCGCCGGACCATTCGCTTTTCGGTAAAAAGATCCGTGAGCAGGATCTGGCGGATCAAGCCCTGCTTCTGACCGACCATTTCTGCAGCTTTCGGAAAATGTTACTGGAGGATCTTTCGGCGTGTGGCGTCGGATCGAGGATCCTGCTGGAAACGAGCAGTAAGGAGGTCCTGAAACAATTTGCATCGAATGGCCTGGGACTCGCGTTTATCCCGGACATGACTGCGGAAAAGGAAGTAAAGAACGGAAGCTTAAAGCGGTTGAATTGGGTGGGCCGGTCCTTTCCCATATACGCCCAGGTGTTCGTCCATAAAGATAAACATGTGGACCGGGCGATCCGGCTCCTGGTGGACATCATAAAAGGGGAGGATGCCGGAAGCGGTATTGCAACTTCCTTTGGAATTTGATACAATCTTTTTAAGTGTAGCATTTTTCGTGAAACTTCTTCGAAGGGATGATAATCAAAAAAACAGACAGGGAGAGAAAGAGATGAAAACAAAACAATCGATGAAATACACGGCTCATGTGGTGTTACTGCTTCTGATCCTGCTGTGCCTGCCGGGATGTGGTAAAAAGAGTGACATCGAGACGACGGTTGCTGCGATCGAGGACTGGCCGGATATCAATCCGGAAACTACGGCGGTTGAAACCACGCCGACGCCGACGACGGAGCCGCCGACGACGGCAGAGCCCACGACGGAGTTCCCGAAGATGGGGATACCGAACTACCGGATGGCCATGATCGACCATGCGAAGATCGACGGCTTCTATTATTCGACATATTATCTGGAATTTGATCAGCCGGGTTATTATATTTCTGATTCGACCGGAAAATCCAAGTATTACGGAAAGGACAACGGAAACAAGTACGCCAGGCCGTTGAAGGTCTTCCAGTGGGTCGAAGAGGCGGAAGGTGGGCAGATTCATTACAAGGTCGCCCAAGTCTTTGCGTCGAGGGAGCAGAATAAAGTGCCGACGCAGGATCTGGTGTTTGAAGTTCCCGTCCGCTATCGTTATACGCCGGAGGACTCTGCTTACATTGACACGATGACACTTACGGTAAATACGCCGATCCAGGATATAACGATCAACAATCTGGCGCCGAACGCGCCGATCCTTTTGGATGGGCACTTTTTTGCAATCGACAGCGGAAACACAGGCCTGAACTACGGGACTCCGAAAGAAATGCCGAACCATGAAGTCTGCACGCTTCCGTTCAACTATGTCCGGCTTTCGTTTGAGAAGATCGACTTCAACTCGTTGATGAAGCATATGTCGATCGCCCGATATGACAAAAAGACAAAACGGTTTTCGGCCTACACGCCGCCGGAAGGCTTTTCGAATTTCATATCCTACAGCGAGGGCATTCACAACGATCTGCAATATGTTCAGATCGGGGTAGGACTGTCCTATCCGATGGGGTATTTAAGGCAGACTCGTCTCGACATCAAAAAAGAACTGACGGATAACATGGTTTTGATCTATATGGAAAATGATAAGATCGTATATTACGCGTACTACGAGTAAAGGTGGGGCAGAGAGCCAAGCCATTACTGCGCCGTCCGGAGGTAGGCAAATGATACTGAACGTGGAACTTAAGCAACTGAGCGCACGGGGCAGAAGAGTAGCGCCCGTACCGTTTGAGATCGAAACGGTCCCGACGACCGTGGGAGAACTGATCGCAGCAACGGTAAGAAAGTGCGTCGAAGAATATAATGAACGTGTACGAAAGGGAGAGTCCGGCATCACACCGCTTACCGAGCACCAGATTCGGGACATGGCAGACGTGGGCAGGATCACCTTCGGGATCTGCAACAGTGACCGTGAGCAGGATGCCTGCGAGGCAGTCGAATGCGCGCTTTCGGCGTTTAAGGACGGGCTGTTTCGGGTGTTCATAAACGAAAAAGAATATACGGCTCAGGATGAAGCGATCGACCTTCGGGAGGGCGATGTGCTTGCGTTTATCCGGCTCACCATGCTGGCAGGGAGGATGTGGTAAAATGGAGAAACTGACAAATGAACAGAGAGAAGCACGGCATAAACGGGCCAATGCGTATCAGGTCGAGCAGGATCAGAAAAAAAAGAACCTGGATCTGACGGATGATCTGCGCGATATCGTCAAAGGATATGGCGCTGCCGATACAAAAGCAGGATTGCGGATGCGGGATATGCTGGCATCCGGAGCGTATGAAAAGCCTTCGGATTACTTTAAGAAAGAGCTGATGCCGCTCGTCGGCACCATGATCCCGGAGACGATGCTTGAGTCCCTGCTCTATGAGATCGATCAGGTTCGCTCGTACCCTTATTCGGAGGGCTGGTCTCGCCGTCCGTTCCGAAGTTACGATTATTCCGTATATACGGATAAGATCTGCACGATCCTTTATTCGTATACCAAGACAAACTTTGACGCGCCCTACCCGGACTACCTGGAAGGAAAGGTAAGCCCGGCGCAGATGGACTGCTTTTATGATGCGCCGAATTCACACAACGAGTATGACATTGCCTATAATATCGACATGGGAAATTCTTCGACGCTTCGGTATATTACCGATGTCTTAAGCGGGGGTATTCCTGAGGATATCACATATTCGCTCTTACGGGCTGTGTTCATGTCGCAGAACCACGAGCTCCATGAACTGGCCGGAAAGCTTTTGCTGGCAGCCTCTCTGCAGGAGGGACTGCGTCAGGCCATCTGCGAGACCTGTGACATGGGAAGCCTGGAAGGTTTTCGCTACATGCTGAGCGTGATCGAACAGAACGATCTGATCCGCTTTTCTTCCGTGCGGCGTGCCATCGGGACGTGGACCGGTCTTCTGGACGTGCTCTATAAGGATATGGAGCGGATCAGCAGCAAGACGCTGGCCCTGATCCTGGATTATATGAACCGTGAAAGCGCTGTCGCCGAAGCATGCTCCACGAATGATTCCATGAAGATTCACATGGCGCTTTGGTCGCAGGCGGTCATCGATGTGGACGCTGCCGTTTTGACGATCCAAAAGATCGCTGAAGAAGGAACACGCCCGCAGGTCATTGCCGCGGCATTTTTCGCGAACAACCTGTTCTCCTACCGTCTGAAGGTAAAGGTTGCCAAAGCCTATGTAATGGCACATATTGGCGATGTGGAGGTTCTGGCGATCGTGCTTCCGATGCTGTTTGCAACGGATACTTTCAATATCAGGTATAGGGATCTGGACGCGAAAGCGAAGTTGGCGGAGTATTTTGCCGACCGGGAGGAAGCCGAGGCGATGTATGCCGGCCTGTGGAAGACGCTTTCGGAGATGAAGCAGAAAAAAATGGCCTTTGAGCCCTGTGACTATTCCGCGAAGAAGGAAGAGTTCAATAAAGGAAATATCGTTCAGATCCTGGTACGGATCGCATTCATGTTGGAAGATGAAGCGAAGAAAGATGAACTCTGCCCGTGGATTGGAGAGATCGGTGGCACCTATGTTACCAAGGGGACGGAGCTCTTACTGTTAGCGAAGGAACCGAAAACAGAGGTGCAGAGAGACACCGTTGTTTCTGTGATCGCGGACAAGGAGTCCGTGGCCCGTGAGACTGCCTATGAGATCGCATCCAAAATGGAACTGTCGGACCGCCACTATCAGATGCTGGAGGACATGCTTCGTTTTAAGTCTTCGGATGTTCGTGAGCATGTGATCACGCTGCTCCTGAAAATGGAAGCGGAGCCGATGTATCTCTGCGTGGAGCGGCTCCTTTCGGATAAGAAGGAAGAGAAGCGCACCGCCGGACTGGATATTTTGATGCAGCTGCAAAAGGATCCGGAGAAAAAGGAACTGTTTGACCGCTGCCTGCCGTTGGTTTCCGGCATGAAGGACCCGACGACGAAGGAGCAGATCCTGATCGATCAGCTGCAGGCTGCCGCGGATCCGAATTCGGAGGAAAACACCGAAGGCTATGGCCTTTATACTTCGCAGGATACTTATACCCCGCAGATCGACACCGAATATGCGGCCGAATGCCGAAAGGTATTTGAAACGTATTTTCCGGCTTCAAAACGCATCGGATCCGGAAAAGGAAAGCCGAACCGGGCACATTTGAAGGTGCTGAAGGCGCTGGATGGTTTGATCGAGGAACATAAAAACGACGAGTTCACGAATCAATTCGGGGACCAGCAGCTGCTCGGCTCCGACAGAGCGCTACTGGCCAGGTACAGCGACATAGAAAGTATCGCATTTCGGGAGTTGTGGGACGCATTCTATGCAGAGCATATCAAGGACGATTCCGTCCTTTTGTTCCGTGCATCGATGGCCATGCTGGATACCAAGGACTACTTTAAAGACATTGCGTTTCAGTTGTTCGGAAGCGAGTTTGAAGAGCCGATCGTGCTGGCTCACCGCCATGCGATCGAATATATATGGGCTTATTTTTTCCTGAAACTGAATAAAAAAGAGATCCGGATGGCGGCATTTGCCATGATGGAGCAACTGTATGAACTGGCGCAGGAGATCGACTTCTTTGTTCCCAAGCCCGAAACCAAAAGCAACTTTTGGAGGCCGACCTATTATTACGTTTATAAGGGAGAATGCTGTTCGACCCAGTTCGGAGTGAACAGTCTGTTATCCGAACCGCATATTGCAAACTTAGAGAAATATTTTAACATCCTGGATACGGATCATTTTTCGCAGGTGTTTGCGCTGCAGGCCTTGCTTTGCGAACGTCTCGGTACCGCTGCCTTGGCCGGAAAAGAGGAGGCAGTCAACCGATATTACACGAAGGTCTGCTCGTATTTCCCGGAGGCGTCCTACATTCGCGCGGCCTACGA
>ONPC01000218.1 GCA_900319565.1 uncultured Eubacteriales bacterium
ACGCCCTTTTTTCTCAGGAAGGCAGCAAACGGTCTGCATTTAGGCAGAAGCATATCCTGCGCCGCCGAGAAAACATAGGTCGGCGGATAATCCCCGGTAATATACGCAAGGACCTTAATACGCTCATCCTGCGCCATGCTCAGGTCGCCCATATAATCCAGCATCATTTCGTTCTGCGGCGTGAGCTCTTCTTGCAGGTCATACAGGCCGCAGGCCAGCGAGATCGCGCGGATCTTCATACCACGGGGCATCGTGAAATGAAAGAGCTTCGCGTACGTCTTATTCGAGCAGATGCAGGCCAGCTGGCTAGCCAGTTGCGCTCCCGCCGAATCCCCCACCAGGAACACGTTTGTTTTATCCAGCTTATACGATCTCGCATGAGCCGAGATCCACTTCAGCACGGCCAATGCGTCCTCTATGGGCGCGGGAAAATGATGCTCCGGTGCCAGTCGGTAATTGAAATTCACCACTGCAAAACCAAACTGCGCCAGATGCATGGCATAGAAACGGTACAGTTCCTTATCTCCGTAAAAATACCCGCCGCCATGGACGTTGACGATCACCGGCAGAGTCAGCCCTTTCATCGCCGTCGGACGGTATACATCCAGCAGATTCGCCGTTCCAAACGGTCCGTACGAAAGGTCTTTGTACTTCTCCACGTTCTCCGGCTCCGTCAGTCCCGCGTCTCTTTTAGCGTCGCTCGCGGCCCACATTTTTCTGGTCATCTCAATTCGTTTCGGTATCTTCATGTTTCCCTCCCTGATCACGATCGATCTGCTCCTTTTGAATGATCTCTTGCAGCTGCTTTCGATTTTTCACATTGAGTTTTGCAAATATATTCGATATATGGTTCTTTACAGTAGATTCCGAAATAAAAAGCGAGTTTCCGATCTGGGCCCGCGTCTTTCCGGAGAGATACTCCCGCAGGACGTCGACCTCCCGTTCCGTCAGTTTTCCGCTCGTCAGCCTCTCTTGAAGAAAGGCCTCGGTCATATCAATCGTCCCTGTCTCGTAAGCGGCCGCAAGAACTTCCGGATCGATCTTCGCTTCCTCACACTTCATCCGGATAGCCGAACCGACCGGCTGCCCGGTCTCTACGAACTTAGCAACGCGCTTCGTCCGATATAAAATGAATACCACAGTCCCGATCAAAACTACACCGCAAAGAGTAAGGAGCAGTGTCGGAAGAAACGGTTTTACAGATTTCGATGCATCTGTGCCGAGTGAATTGACCCCCGGATAAAATGCCGCATCGTTTTCTTTATAATATCCGTCTGCGATGCTATTTACGACCTCTCGAGGTATCTGCTCCCCTTTTTTGTCGGAGTTGATAATATTATAGTTTTCTCCATCCTTCAGAGTGTCGGTGACTTTATCATCCCGGATCACACAGGCCGTAAAATCGATCCTGCCGTCTTTTCCCACCGTGGTCTCTGCACTTTCCCGGATGACCGGATGGAACACAAGATGTTCCGAATCGTCCGAGCGGTTATCCCGGATCGTACAAAAAGCAAACTGGGTAATTCCGGTCGGAACGCCGATGTTGATCTGATCCGCCGGGCTGACATAGACTGCCCCCTCTTCTTTCGCGGTATTACCCGTGATCGTGCTGTTTAAAATATAGACCGGCGACTTCTCATCACTCTGAATGACGATCCCTCCGCCGTATGTATCCGCGGTGTTTTCAGAGATCCTGCAGGAATCCGCGATCAAATATGTGTTTGTACATAAGAGCCCGCCGCCATAAGGTCCCTGATTTCGCAGGATCTCACTGTTTTTAAGTTGAAATTTGGAGTTTGCGACTGCCAAACCTCCGCCGCCCTGCAAAAAGGAGTTCTTTTCCTTAAAGACGACCCGATGATTTCCGACGATCGCCAGGTCTTCTGCCGTTCCATCCACGCCGCCGAGCACAACGACACTCGTATAGGATGTATTCTCCTTGAAATCCACATGGGTCAGAGAGATCTTCGTGTTTTTTCCGTTGCACCAGAAGATGCCGCGTTCACTGATGTTGTTTCGAAATGCGCAGTCGCGGATCTCCAGACTTGCGCGTGTCCCGAGCCCCACATTCCCGTCCGTGTACTGAAAATACATTGCCGCACCGTATTTCGCACAGTAATTCTCGATCTCACAGGAAATGAACGAAAACTTAAGAAAGCCTTTCACGGTCATACAGCCCTTACCGGTCCGATCTCCGTGAAACATATCAAACGACGCGGCCTCATTCGGGTCGCCTGCCGGCGTCGAATACCCTCCGTCAAATGCAATATTCTCAAATGAAACAACGATCTGCTCGCTTTCGACCTCTGAGCCTTCGATCGAAAAATGCGCGTACTTTAATGTAGACCGTTCCGGTTTCCCGACGATCTTCACACTCCGATCGATCTTAACATACAGATCCTTCTCA
The DNA here is from genome assembly GCA_900319565.1 of uncultured Eubacteriales bacterium. Taxonomy (GTDB): domain Bacteria; phylum Bacillota; class Clostridia; order Lachnospirales; family Lachnospiraceae; genus UBA1201. Next base: position 2,408 of record ONPC01000218.1, read on the forward strand.
TCAAATTCAAGGTCGCCGACGTAGATGACTTCCTGCTCTGAGGCGAGTGCCTGCATCAGGCCCGCCCGGTCTGTAATATAGTCGATCCCATCATCAGCGGAAACGACAGCCTGTGAGCAGATAATAAAATATAACATTAAAGTCAGAACGGTCGACAAAAGCAGAACGGATTTCTGAGATTTCATGTTTATTCCCGATTCGGGACCCTTTCGAACGAATTACTGAAGCTGATACTATTATAGCCTATTTGCGCATGGAAAACAACTGAAATCCATGCAACTGTTGTCCCCCTCTTTACAAAGAAAAACCCCGGCGCAATGTTTTACGCCGAGGTCTCCCGAATCTCCGTCGTTGAATGGTTCTCTTACTTTACGATACCTACATACAGGGACAATGCATCGTCGAACTTACTCTGAATATCAACGCCGACCTTGATCTCATTACCGTCTTTGTAATAGTGGAACTCGGCGGAGTCAAACCGTGATGTGATCTGCGGTGCTTCCGTAATGGGGTCGTCGAATTTACCCATGTACGTGTACATCTTGCCGTCTTCCGCAAGCGGAACACAGAGGTCCCAAACGGCTTTGATCAGCGCGTTGACATCATCAACTGTAGCTTTGGATCCGGTGCGGACCTGGGACTTATTGCGGTATCTGCCCATGTACTCATAATCACCGAGCTGTGTTTTCAGATCATCATAGTTGAAGCCGAAGACCACCTTCATGCTCTCGGTCTTCTTCGCGTCATCCGGCGCTTCCACGTGCTTTGAGGAACCGTCTGCGTTTTGGATCGTATAGCCATTGAAATCGTCCTCAAACTCTGCGACCGCCTTTTCAACCGTCATGTAGCTGATGAACTGGTTCATGATCTTAAACGATGCCTTATCACCACTCCACTGCGGCTTCCAGTCACCGGCTACGAGATATTCATTTGCGTCTTCGTAGTTTGCCGGATCATCCAGGAAGTACTCTGTATAAGCTTCCGTACATTTGCCGTTCGAATCAAAGTAGTATTGCTCGCTATACTCCTTCGCATGGTAATGCTCCTTCGCCTGGGAACCATCCGCGGGTGCCAGTTTATCTCCGATCACACAGGAAACGTACGTATTTCCGGATACGTTACCGGCCGCCGTAGTGTCAGTTTTCCCATTGTCCGCCTTCGTCGAACTGTTTCCGCTGTCCGCTTTCGTCGCATTATTCCCACTGTCTGCTTTCGTACCTGACGGGCTGTCTCCCTTATCACAGGCAGCGAGCGCAAATACCATGACGAACACTAACAAGATACTGATCAGTTTTTTCATAAGTACATCCTCCTTCCGGGACATAAAATTGATAACTCAATTTTATGAGATCACGGGAGGAAAATAAATAGGACTTCCCGCTTAGGAAGTCCTATTTTAGTCCTATCTTAGTCGTTCGACCGTTTGGAAGTCGCGTTTTGCGTTAAACGCAGCCGTTAAAAATTCTTTGCGTTTCGGATCGCCTCCACCAGGTTTCTGCCGAAGGTCTCCGTTCCCAGGCAGTTCGGGTGCAGATTATCCAGGAAGTATTCCTTCAGGTGCGGCACCATCTTGAAACCGTCCACGACCGTAACATTCTTGTAACTGCCGGCGATCTTCTTGACGTTCTCACAGAAGCGTTCCAGCGTATCGAAGCCTTCCGGGTGATCCCCACGCCAAAGCGGAGAAATGCACAGGATTGGGATCTCATTGCCATAGATACCGATCAGCGTCTCATAGTATTCTTCCACATCCGTCATGGTCTCCGCGCCGAACTGGTTCGTACCCAGAGCCACGATGATCTTATCGGGCGTGTAGCCGTCCATCTTCATCAGGGACTTCTTGTCGTAGATATATCCTCCGATGCCCTGGTTAATGATATCGTAATTCAGCAGGCGGTTCGCCACGCTGACATAGGTCATGGCCGAACGAAGCGGTCCGAAGCCCTGGGTAATGGAATCCCCGAGCCACAGCACCTTCGCGTTCTTCTTCGGGCGCTCTGCCGGTGCATTGACCTCGAAGTTTTTAAGCAAAACCGTGGCATCCGAAGGCAGGTAAAGCACTACGTTCTTCTTTCCTTCAGGAAGCTCCCAGGTCAGTTTTCCTTCTATCGGCATGTCCCAAATGGGAAAACCTTCCGGTGTGTGCTTCGGCTCGACGCCGCTCTCCTTCAGAAGATCCAGAACGTACACGATCTTTGTGATCTGTCCGTCGATCGAAAGTTCAAACGTATCCGGCGATCCCAGCCAGATGATCTTATAATCGAACGAGAGCTTTGTAGCTTCGGTGACCATCTCGATGGTCTTTGCCGTAGTCGCCATGGACCGGTCATACCAGAAATCAAAGGCTCCCTTAAAGTAATCCATCTGCGCCTTCGTGTACTGGAACGCCTGCAACCATCCATCCTCGGTCTCCTCGAAGCTGTAGGCTCCGAAATAATACTTCTTCAGTTCTTCATTCGTCATGTTTCTCTTACCCCGCTCATTTCTTTTTTGGAAAATGTCCGGCTTTTCCCAACCGTTTACAAATCGTATCTATTATAGCACACTTCATCAGTTTCGCCAAACGTTCTTTTTTCATTTCTCTGCGCGGTCAATGGCCTTATGCAGGGTATTCATCACGTGCTTCTTATCGGCACACCAGCGCGGTTCGATCAGAAGTTTCTTCGGGCCGTCACCGGTAATCCGATGCACGATCGTCTCCTTTGGCAGGATACGCAGCGCCTTTACCAGCAGATTCGCATACTCCTCGAGTGTCATTACATGCCAGGGGTTCTCGGCGAATTCTTCCGCGATCTTCGTCCCGCGAAGGATCTGCAGCAGCTGCAATTTCACTCCATCGAGGCATGGCGTCAGGTCCGCAAGGTAACGAACCGAAGCAAGCATCGTCTCTTCATCCTCCCCGGGAAGCCCGAAGATCAGGTGGACGATCACAGTCAGTCCGGCCTCCTTAAGCCTCTGGTACGCGTCCTCGAACACGCTCCGGTCATAGCACCGGTTGATGCGTCGCGCGGTCACATCATTTGCGGTCTGAAGGCCCAGTTCCACCCAGACCGGTTTGATGCGGTTCAGTTCTTTCAGCATCGCGATCACATCGTCCCCTACGCAGTCCGGCCGGGTCCCAAGAGACAGGATCACGATATCATCCCGAAGCACGGTCTCATAATATAGTTTCCTCAACCGTTCCAAATCACCGTAGGTGTTCGTATAGGACTGAAAATAAGCGATGAAACGCGACCCGCTGGTCTTCGCAGAAACGAGTTCCTTCGCTTTTTCGATCTGCTCCGCGACCGGAGCCGGGGCTGCCGCAAACTCGCCGCTTCCGCCTTCAGAGCAGAACGAGCACCCGCCCAAACCGAGCGTTCCGTCCCGGTTCGGGCAGGTGCAGCCGCTTTGCAGCGCCAGCCGATAGATTTTCTCTCCGTATTGTTCCTTAAGCACATCGGAAATATAACGAACGTCCATCATTCACCTTTTTATCACCGATACATGGGTGATCCCGTTTGCCTCATCCGGGTATTCGCGGTCGAACACCATCCCGATGGACTCGGCTGTTTTTATCGAAGCGATATTCGTGTACTTGCAATAGGAATATAGCGCCGGATAGGACGTGCTTCGAAACGCCCAGTCCCGCACGGCCGCGGCCGCCTCCTTCGCGTAGCCCATGTTCTGCAGATCCCGGCGAATGTGATAGCCGATCTCCGGCAGCATTTCCCCGTCGATGTTCTGAAGTGTCAGACCGCAATCGCCGATCAGCTCACCGTTTTCCTTCCGGCACACACCCCACAGACCAAACCCGTACATTTGGTAACGCATGCGGTTCCGCTCGATCCAGTCACGAACACGCGCCTCGTCAAATGTATAGGGATAATGCTGCATGTTTTCCGGATCTCCCAGGACCGCATACAGCGCATCAAGATCGTTCAAAGTCAAAGGCCGGAGAAACAGGCGGTCCGTCTCCAGATGAAATTCCGCAACATGTTTTTCCAGATCCGCGTGCTCCAAAAGCGCCTTCTTTACATCGATCTGATAGTCCACCACCATGCAGTGCGACTTCTCGTCTTCAAAATACTCCCGGATCCGCTCGCCGCCGAGCGCTTCCATGGTTTTCCACGAAGCCGGGTTTTTCAGATCCGCATCCATAAACACCGTTTGGATTCCGTATTGATGACACACCTTGAGCCCCAGGTACAGATTGATCTTGTTATATCCACGCGCACGCTCCGTAGGCCGAATGCTGTAACCGATATGGCCGCCGTACTTCCTAAACTGCTCATTGAGCGCAAGGCGGATGTTGATCATCCCGATCACTTTATTATCATTTTCGCGTATCAGAAAAAACTCGCGTGCCGGAACCCTCTCCTCATTTGGTTGAGCCAAAGCGCGTTCCTCTGTCATCCGCAGCCAGCCTTCGTAATCCTCGGGAAAATGATTTAAGCCCCCGGCGCCGTTTAATGCAGAACGATATTCGACAAATTCCCGCAAGTATTCAAACGCCGCCTCCTTACGGGCCGGACCCGGAACTTCCAGGTAAAACTTTTCCATAGGTATTTTCTCCATTTCTGTCGCAGCTTTTATACCTGCAACCGTCAGTGAGAGCCCTCTCAGGTTCAATCATTTTCGTTTCAACTGAACCGTCAGCACATGCCGCGTAGGCCAGAATTCGTACAAATAAAGCGTCGTCACCTTTCCGGAAAATGCCCGGAATTCCTCCAGGACCACCTTCCGCGCTTCTTCGATCACCTCCGGCTTATCGATCAGGAGGGTCGTATGCGGCGACCACGGAGATTGATCGATTCTATCCGAAAAATGATCCTGGAGCTCCAGCATTTCCACACTGATCTTCGGACGAACAAACAGGACTTCCCTTTCAGGGTTTTCAAACAGACCGAGGTTACTAAAGTCTACCTCAAAAGCCCCCATTGATCCGGACAATGCGCTCAACCGATCTTTCAGTTTCTGTTCTCCCGAAGTGTCAAACTGTCCCAGCGTAAAATGCATGGGAATGTCCTTTGTCTGAGTTCCGGAAAAGCCCAGCTCGTACAAACGCTGCTGCATTCCTGCCAGTTTTGCTTCCGTCTCATCGTCATATCCGGCTAATACATATAAAGATTTTTCAGCCATTATATTCCCTCTCGTAAAAAAGCCTGCTACTATTCGATTCCGTCATATCAGACCGATCAACACTTCATGAACCCTGTGCATCCGATCTCGGAAAACTCCCGAAATCCCATGGAACGGTAAAATGCCACCGTTTTCGGCGTATTGTCCGTAGCCAGTTCCACCTGGCGCACGTGAGCGTATCGCTCCAAAACGGCCGCAAGCAACGCGGAACCCACGCCCTTTCGCTGATGCTCCGGATATACCAGGATGTCCTGGATAAAGACGATGGTCGCGCCGTCGCCCACCACACGGATTAGACCCAGCAGTTCCTCGTTTTCATAGGCAGCCAGTATCAGCAGGGAGTTTCGGTAACCCTCCCGCAGCGCGACCGGATCCGAGGTATAGGCCGCCCAGCCCACGGATGTATACAGGCTCAGTATTTCGTCTTCGTTGTAATTCGTATATTCTTTGATCTCCATGATTCTATTCCACTTCGTAACTTTATTCTTCCGATCCGGATCTGCAACCGGAACGGTTTTCTCAGATCCAGCCGTAATCGCCGCCGGTCGTGGCCAGGCTCAGCAGCGTATCGTACGCTTCCACTTCTTCGCCTTCCAAAACCCGGATCAGCATGGCGCTTGGGGTCGCGTCCGGAGCTTCTTCATCCGGTCCGATCTCCATGTCCGGCTCCTCGCCGCAGTACGGACAAATCATCGCGGGCAGGATCTTCACATGCAAGAAGCGGTTGCCGCAATCCTTGCACTCATAAAACCCACATCTTTCCGTTCCGTCAGGTACGTAATACATGATCTCCTCCTTGTTTCCAAGCTTCATATGCCCGCTCCCAGGTCTCCACGCTAAACGGCCTTCTCACATCGCCGATCGACTCCGCGTATTGGTTTACAAACTGCAGAAAAAATGTCAAATGCTCCCGCGCCGTCAGCAGTTCCCGGATGATCACTTCGGTCCAGACCCGGGCCTCGGTAAACTGCGTCGTCTTCTTTAATTCTTCCACATACGCCGCCTTATCAAAAGGAACGCGGATCTCCTCGACTTCGACGGTCGCATCGTCCAGAACAGTCATAATCGAATAGGGGATGCTGTCCCGGATCGCATCGAGCGGCAGTCCGCAGGAACCCGGATTGATCAGAACTACGTTGCGGTCTTTCGCTTGAAACTTCCACTGCACATGCGAGTGTCCGAAGATATAGACGCCGTCTTCCAGCGCAGCTATTTTCTCCTGAAACTCCGGATCCTGCTCCAGGATCTCTTGGATGTCCTTTTGCAGTTTTTCCGGAGTAAATTCCGCTTCCCCGTATCTTTCCGCCAGGATCGCCGGGCCGAACTTTCCGAACTCATACGCGCCGAGAAACGCCTCCGAAGAGTGCGCCACATGGATCTTAACTCCACCCGCTTCAAACTCCGTCTCCTGCGGCAGCGACAGAATGTACTCCAGGTTCTCCTTTTGGATGTTCCGATAGTTCCAGTACGAGATCTGCATCTGCCCGTCGGTCCAGGTGCGCTGGTCCTTCCCGATCAGATTTTCCAGGTATCTCTCTTCATTTCCCCGAATGATGCATGCTCCCGGCAGCTCCTTCAGCGTCTGGATGCAGGCATCCGGCCAGGCTCCGCTCAGGCAGTAATCGCCCGCGATGATATATCGGTCAATGCCCCTCTTCGCGGCATCCTCCAGCACCTTCAAAAGCGCAAGGCAGTTGCCATGCACATCCGAAAGGACCGCTAATCTTATTCTCATTTTCCGTATCTTCTCCTGTAAAACTATTCCAAACTTTGTAGCAAAGCAGCCAGCTGTGTGACCTCCCGGATCTGGTAGGTGGCATAGCCCGGTTCATCGGCCTCCGAATTTCGGTTGATCCACACCGTACGGAGCCCGGCCGTATGGGCGCCGACGATATCGGTCCGGTAGGTATCGCCGATATAGAGGATGTCATCCAAAGCGACCTCCGGATGCCGCTCGCTTAACTCGCGCAGCACCATCCCGAAAAGCTCCGGGCTCGGCTTCACACGGCCGAAATCCGCGCTGGACCAGATCTCTTCAAAGAAATCTCCGATTCCCAGGTGCCTTAACATAATGCGAAGTGCCCCGGCGCTAAAACCGCTGTTGGATAAGACATACATGGGGATTCCCT
>ONPC01000216.1 GCA_900319565.1 uncultured Eubacteriales bacterium
AAACAAAAATAAAAACATACCTCCTTGGCAAATTCGCTTGACAAGGAGGTTTTTTATGTCTATACTATGGGATAATGGAGCATGGGAGGGTTTCTTTCGGGTGTTTCATTTCCATAAGATCTGTTTATCAGGTCGTATCAAAGACTTTGAAGGAGAGGGTGTCGCAAAAACGAGACCAAAGAGAGCCGGGGCAGGTGAAAGCCGGTGTCCACGTTTGCAGGCAGGATCACTCCTAAGTCGCAGGCTGAATGGCTTTAGGCAGGTAGGCTGTGCCGTGTCCCTTCGTTACAGGGAACGTATTCGCGTGGAAGGTCTTCAGACATTTTGCGCCGATACCGGTAAATTGGTGGTACAGCGAAGGAGCAGTCTTCGTCCGATTTCGGACGGGGATTTTTTTGTTTATAAGGTCCGGCAGGTGGACCTTATAAGAGGTAGGTTTGCATAGCAAACCTTATATGCTCGAAATTATTCTGAATTCAGTGCTGACGCACTTCATTCAGAGGATAATTTCTCACGTATAAGGTCAGCTTTGCTGACCTTATACTAGGAGGTATTGTATGTATCAGAAAGTGGAGAAAGACTTGAGCTTCGTCGAAAACGAAAAGAAGGTCGAGAAGTTCTGGAGAGAGAACGGCATCTTCGAAGAGAGCATGAAGATGCGTGAAGGCGGACCACAGTATATGTTCTATGACGGACCGCCGACTGCGAACGGCAAGCCGCACATTGGCCACGTGCTCACACGTACCATCAAGGATATGATCCCGCGTTACCGTACGATGAAGGGCTATGAAGTTCCTCGTAAGGCGGGCTGGGATACCCATGGTCTGCCGGTCGAACTGGAAGTCGAGAAGGAACTCGGCATCGATGGCAAGGAGCAGATCGAGCAGTACGGCGTGGCTCCGTTTATCGAGCGTTGTAAGGAAAACGTTTGGAAGTATAAGGGAATGTGGGAGGATTTCTCCTATACCGTTGGTTTCTGGGCGGATATGAAAGATCCCTATGTTACTTATCATGATGATTTTATCGAGTCCGAGTGGTGGGCGCTGAAGAAGATCTGGGACCGCGGCCTTTTGTACAAAGGTTTTAAGATCGTGCCTTATTGCCCGCGCTGCGGAACCCCGCTGTCTTCCCACGAGGTAGCACAGGGATATAAGGATGTAAAGGAGCGTTCGGCGATCGTTCGCTTTAAGGTAAAGGGACAGGAGAACGAGTACATCCTGGCATGGACGACCACGCCCTGGACACTGCCCAGCAACGTCGCGCTTTGTGTCAATCCGGAGGATACCTACGTTCGCGTAGAGACTGCGGACGGCTATGTTTACTATATGGCGGAAGCACTTTGCGAAAAAGTGCTGTCCGGCACACCGGCGGCGCCGTACACCATCACGGACCGCTTCAAAGGAACTGCTTTGGAAGGCCGCGAATATGAGCCTTTGTACGAGGCTGCTGCACGCGTTGCCGAGAAGCAGCATAAAAAGGGCTTCTTCGTGACCTGCGACGGTTATGTCACCATGGATGACGGTACCGGCGTGGTACATATCGCCCCGGCATTCGGTGAGGACGACAGCCGTGTCGGCAGAAACTATGACCTGCCGTTCGTACAGTTTGTCGACGGTAAGGGTAATATGACGGACGATGTTCCGTTCGCCGGCCTCTTCGTGAAGAAGGCTGATCCGGAGGTTTTGAAGGATCTGGATGCGCGCGGCCTGCTGTTTGCGGCACCGAAGTTCGAGCACAGCTACCCGCACTGCTGGCGCTGTGATACCCCTCTGATCTACTACGCACGCGAGTCCTGGTTCATCCGCATGACTGAGGTCCGCGATGATCTGATCAAAAATAACAACACCATCAACTGGATCCCGCAGAGCATCGGTACCGGCCGTTTCGGAAACTGGCTGGAGAACGTTGCCGACTGGGGCATCTCCCGTAACCGTTACTGGGGCACTCCTTTAAATATCTGGGAGTGTGAGGCTTGCGGCCACCAGACGGCGATCGGAAGTAAAGAAGAGCTGAAGGCACTCTCTCCGGATTATCCGGAAGGCGGCGTGGAGCTGCACCGTCCGTACATCGACGAAGTGCATGTGACCTGCCCGCACTGCGGAAAGCTCATGAAGCGTGTTCCGGAAGTTATCGACTGCTGGTTCGACTCCGGTTCCATGCCGTTCGCGCAGTATCATTATCCCTTCGAGAATCAGGAACTGTTCGAGAAGCATTTCCCGGCGGATTTCATCAGTGAGGCGGTCGATCAGACCCGAGGCTGGTTCTATTCGCTGCTTGCAGTTTCGACCTTGCTGTTCAACAAGGCGCCGTATAAGAACGTTATCGTTCTGGGCCATGTTCAGGATGAGAACGGACAGAAGATGAGTAAGAGTAAGGGCAATGCGGTCGATCCATTCGAGGCTCTCGCGAAGTACGGCGCGGACGCGATCCGTTGGTATTTCTATTCCAACAGCGCGCCGTGGCTGCCGAACCGTTTCCACGATAAGGCCGTGATCGAGGGACAGCGTAAGTTCTTAAGCACCCTGTGGAACACCTACTCCTTCTTCGTA
>ONPC01000215.1 GCA_900319565.1 uncultured Eubacteriales bacterium
CAGGAAACGGAAGGACATCTTGGAAACCAGCGGACGTCCGTCAACGCCCATACCACCGAGAGACTCGGTAACCCATACCGGGTCACCAGCGAAGATGCTGTTGTACTCAGGTGTACGAGCGAACTTGATGAGACGGAGCTTCATTACGAAGTGGTCAATGAACTCCTGAATCTCAGACTCAGTGAAGGTACCGTTAGCAAGGTCACGCTCTGCATAGCAGTCCAGGAAAGTAGATGTACGGCCAAGGCTCATAGCTGCACCGTTCTGCTCCTTAACAGCACCGAGGTAACCGAAGTAGGTTGCCTGGATAGCTTCCTGTACGTTCTTAGCGGGCTTGGAGATATCGCAGCCATAGATAGCAGCCATCTTCTTCAGTTCGCCCAGAGCACGGATCTGCTCAGCGATCTCTTCGCGGTCACGGATAACATCGGGAAGCATGATGGAACCGCAAAGGTTCTTCTGCTCCTTCTTATCCTCGATCAGACGATCGATACCGTAAAGAGCTACACGACGATAGTCGCCGATGATACGGCCACGACCGTAAGCATCCGGAAGACCGGTGATGATGTGGTTGGTACGAGCCACACGCATCTCATCTGTATAAACATCAAATACGCCTGCGTTGTGTGTCTTTCTGTGAACAGTGAAGAACTCAACGATCTCAGGATCTACCTCATAACCGTTATCGGAGCAAGCCTTCATAGCCATACGGATACCACCGTAAGGCATCAGAGCTCTCTTGAAAGGAGCGTCTGTCTGGAAACCAACGATCTTCTCGAGATCTTTGTTCAGATAACCTGCTGCGTGAGAGGTAAGGGTGGAAACGACCTTGGTGTCCATATCCAGAACACCGCCTGCTTCTCTTTCTTTCTTGGATAATTCAAGAACCTGTGCCCACAATGTCTTGGTTGCGTCTGTGGGGCCGCAAAGGAATGACTCATCACCTGTGTAAGGTGTGTAATTCCGCTGGATGAAGTCGCGCACATTGACCTGATTTTCCCATGTGCCGCCGACAAAACCTGTCCATTCTTCTCTCATGATTTGCCTCCTGATGAAATGTATTTTCCTCATGGACGTGAGGATTGTAAGTAGGCCGCGTAGGCCTAGTCTCTTGCATCTGAGTACATTATATTGATTTGATTTTTGCAAGTCAAGGGAGTTTATGTACTTATTTGTATACAAAGTACATGTAAATACAATGTATTCGAAAATGTACAATCCATGCGGCCCATAGATGTTTTTATAGTGTCAGATTATTTCGGGAAATATTCGGAATAAATATCCAAAACGATCATTTCGGCGGGACGGAGTTTACTTGACGTGCGGGACGGTTGTATGATAAAATGTGAGAGGCCAGGCAGGCCGCATGCGGGTATGGTGGAATTGGCAGACACGCAAGATTTAGGTTCTTGTGTCGAGAGACGTGCAGGTTCAAGTCCTGTTACCCGCATTTTGCACCGGATGCCGTGCCTGAAACACGGCCCGTTAGGCGGAGTTTGCTTGACGTACAATATAGAAATATGATAAAATACGGTTGGTCGACCGGCCCGCCGGAGTGAGCCTATACGGATGGTTCTTCCTGCCCCTCTGGGGACGGAAACGCTGTCCTTTTTTATTTGGCAGGATAAGGCGTGAAACCGCATGTGCCGCAGCGCCGGAACAGACGTGATATTTATAGATAGATACTTAGATTGTTATATATATTAGATACATATATAAATGGAGATGAAAAATGGATTCAAATCATATTTACTGGTCTTGGGCCAATGATGGCGATGGTTACGACTGGTGGTATTACGGTGGCTATGATGACGAAGAAGAAAGCTCCTCAGTAAGTCCGGCCATCTGGGGCATCGGAGGCATGCTTCTGGGAGCCCTTATCATGGGTCTGATCGTTCTGTATCTGCGTAAGAAAGGCCGGCTGAATAAGCCGCAGGCGGTGCCGGTGGAGGAAGGCAGGGATGAACTGCTCCGCAGACGGTCACAGGTAGAGAAAAGTTCGCCGGGAGGGGATACCTCTTATTCAAATGAAGCTTGGAACCGGAACGACGCAGGAATGACCGCTTCATTCGGAGAGCCTTTAGTGAATGCCCGCTCGGTGGAAGTCTACTCGGCGGAGTCTATCCCCGGAGAGACCATGGGGATGCTTACGGAACGTGTCTGCGGATACCTGCGAAACGCCGGAGTCAGAGTGGATATGAAGGAGGCCGGAAAGATCCTGGCATCCTATGCGAGCAACGGCGGCGTGCGGCTTTCCGGCACCAGGGGAGTTGATCCTTCGCTGCTGAGAAGAGCGGCCATCGCACTCTCGGAATTCTTCTGTGTCAGCATGCCGGGAAGCCATGAGATCGCGGACGATTATCTTCCGGCGGACAGTTCGGTCCCGCAGCACACCTGGATCGAATTGAACCTGGAACGGATGGATCGGGGCGACCGTGAAAACTACGGCGGAATAGGAAGAGAGACGTTTCGGGGGATCCTTCGTGAAGCCGAGGAGGAACATTTCCTTCCCGAGGAAGAATGGAAGCGGATCGATATGCTGCTCAGCCACTACACGGGAACCTGGTTTACGCCGGCGCGTCACCAGACGATACGAAATATTGAGAACATCACCACGTGCCTGCTGGCTGCCGGCGCTACTCTGGATGAAACACTTGATTACGCCATTTATCAGGCTTTGTTCCTGAGGGTACATAAAAAGATCGGCCGGAGAGGCATGACCGTCATGGGCGAGGCCTTCGAGGAACTGTTCCAAGACCGTGAAATGCCGCTGTGCCGAAACTTTCTGGCAGATTACATTCAGATTTCGGGAATAAGTAAAGACACACCGGCGACCGAAACGACCGGTGCCGCACCGACGGCGGAAACGACCGACTCTGCACCAAAGCAGACTGAAAGTAAATCCGAACCGATGCCGGAAACACCGGAGATAAAGAATCAAACGATCGATGGAGGAGAATATGAATCCACATACTAATATGCTTTGCGGTACCTTTTTTGATGTACTCTGGGGCATCCTGTCTTCCCGCGTAGCCATGATGTTGTATTTTGTGCTGCTGTTCGCCAGCATTGCCGCAATGATCATTTCGGTCTTATACCTGACCAACGAGAAAAAGCAGGCGAAGGGACAGAAAGAGAAAAAAGAACCGACCGGCGAGAAAGAAGACGAGCCGGAGTTTAAGGAAGAAACCTTTACCGGTGCTTTGGAGATCAAAGACGATGATGATATCACATCGCGTTTTCACACCTTGGTCCAGTTAGATCGCGCCGCACAGCGTTATTCTGCACCGCAGTATGATAATTCGATCACTTTGCCGCAAATGTGCAGTAATTTCCGAAACTATGCAGCATCTGTTCTGGGCCTGTATTACAGCGAAGAGGACATCCGCAAATTTATCGCCGGTCTCGGCGTTTCCCACCTGATGGTCATGCAGGGCCTGTCCGGTACCGGTAAGACTTCGATGGCGACGGCATTCGGAAACTATCTGCAGAATTCTTCGACGGTCATTCCCGTTCAGCCCATGTGGAAGGAACGCTCCGACATCATCGGATATTTCAATGAATTTACGAAGCGGTTCAGCGAGGGCACGCTTCTTAAGAAACTGTATGAGGCGCGTTACACCGACGAGATCTATGCGATCGTGCTCGATGAGATGAACATTGCCCGTGTGGAATACTATTTTGCGGACTTTTTGTCACAGATGGAGTTGAGTCCCGCCAACCGTTATCTGGAGGTCGTTTCCGATACCTGGGACGACGATCCGAAGCTTTTGAACCGCGGTATGCTCCGCATTCCGGAAAACGTATGGTTCATCGGAACGGCGAACAACGATGACTCGACGTTCGCTATCTCGGATAAGGTATACGACCGTGCCATGATGATGAATCTGGACCGGAAGGCCGAGATCTTCGAACCGGAGCGCGTAAGCGGCGACCGGATCTCGTTCTCGCATTTTAAGAAACTGGTCGATGAGGCAAAGCAGAAATACAGCCTGTCCGAGGAGATGAGCGAGAAGATCCGCAAGATCGACGAATTTCTTACCTCCCAGTATCACATTACCTATGGTAACCGTATCCGCCGTCAGATGGAGGAATACGTTCCGGTGTATATCGCATGCGGCGGTACGGAGTTGGAGGCGGTCGACGATATGATCGCAAAGAAGGTCCTGCGTAAGTTAGACAGCTTAAGCCCCGTCGTCCTTCGTTATTCGATGGATGCGATGGAGAGTATATTTGATACGACCTTTGGCCTTCAGAACGTGACACTTTGCAGAGAGAGCCTGGAGCGACTGCGCCGCAACGCGATGTAAAGGGGGCCGGATATGAGTCAGAATCAAATGGACCGGTATTACCGGGCTGCAAAGCAGTTTACAAAACAACTGAATGATGTGTCCATGCCGGCTGACGACGCGGAGAAAAAACTCCGTGAGCTGTTTTCACGAAGCGGGAGCGAGACGGAGAAACTCGCTTCGGTGTATTATGATGTGAGCGTCGACCAAGAGTGGGTCGAACGGATCGAGAGCGCATTGCCCCATCTGGAAGCAGCAATCCGTGAGGACCGGCAGTTCATCAAAACGGAGGGCAATGTCACCCCGATCGAGCGTGTGCGAAAGATCTCCCGGACTTCGGTCGAACATCTGTCCAGACACAGCGAGATGATCACGCACGTGCCGGAGGAAGGGGAGGATCTGATTCCCGATAAACTGAATGTGTTTGAAAACGAAAGCAATTACGCCATCTACGAGAACCGTGTACTGTACATGGTCATTTGCTATACGCGCGATTTCGTGGATTACCGCTTTTTTAAGATCTCGAAGGCGCGCAAGGAGAGCCGGTCGGAGATGGAGTTTCGCAAGTCGATCCTTACGCCGAACGGCCCTATCAAAATGGAACTGTCGTACAGCGATCTGACGAACGGCATGAACCAGAAGCAGGATATGGAGATTCTGATGCGGCTGGACACAATTGCGGCTGCAATCGGTGTGCTTCTTTCCATGCCGCTGATGAAGAACGTAGCGCTCGCGCCCATGGTGCAGGCGCCGATCACGCGGACGAATGTCCTGCGCATGGATAAACACTTTAAAGAAGTCGTTGCTCTGTATGATTACCTGAGTAACTATACGGAGGAAGGTTACCAACTGGAGCGCCATGAGAAGGTGGTTGCGCCGTTCCCGCCGGCTCTGCAGCGATCGGCTGTAGAGATGTCCATGTACACATCGTATTTATATGATCTGTACGCAAACGATCTGGGACGCACGCTCGAAGAACGGTACCTTCAGGAAGAAGCCCGGCGGGAAGCCGAGGAGCGGAAACAGCGAGAGAAGCGCCTGGAGGCTATTTTCCGCGGGAAGAATACGCAGGAGATCTCACAGGAGGAGTTCCTCGAGCTGCTCGCCGAATCCACTGCGATCGGTGAGGAGAAAGAGGAGCAGATCCGCAAACTTCAGAATACGATCGCTGCAGCGCAAGGCGCGGCGGAAGAGGCGGGGCGCCGCACGGCTTCGCTTCAGGATGAGGTGGAGCGTGGACGGGCTGACGCCGATGCGCTCAAACAGAAACTCTATGATACACAAAAGGAACATGCTTCGCAGACAGAAGAAATGCAGGCGAAGCTGACAGAGGCGCAGGAGGAGCTGTCGCAGCAGCAGGAGCGCTGCCGGATCCTGGAGGCGCGCATTCTCGGGATGTTGGAGCAGTACGGCGTGAAAAAGCCTGAAGCGGACATGACGGAACGGGAAGAATTTTTGGAACTTGAAAAAGAAAAAGAGGCTTTCGATCGGTTTTTTGAGCGCAACTGGGGCACGGCCAAACGCAAGATCCGTAAGCGCATTCTTTGGAAAAGGAGGTAAGACCGGATGGACGAAAAGAAAGATAAAGTCGTCTGGTTCTGGCGGTTCGTAATATTTGCGGTAGTTGCTGCAGTCTGCGCCCTGATGATCATTCTCGGATGGGGTTTTTCAGGCGGAAAGAACCTGGCGGATATTTTCGGAACCGGTACGCTGTTGCGTTCGGAAACGGTTTTCCTCACGGTGATCTTTGCGCTGCTGCTTCCGATCATTCTGATTGGCCTGACCATGCACATTCTGGCAGAAGGGC
>ONPC01000251.1 GCA_900319565.1 uncultured Eubacteriales bacterium
CACGTTTGCATCGACGACGCATGCCATCGTCCGCAACGGCCTGGAGCCGGTTTTCTGTGACATTAAACCGGATGATTTCACGATCGATCCGGAAAAGATAGAAACCCTGATTACAGATCGTACCTCTGCCATTATGCCGGTTGATGTATACGGCAACGTATGCAATGTAGAAGCGATCGATCGGATTGCGAAAAAATATGAACTGAAAGTAATCTATGACGACGCGCATGCCTTTGGTGTCAGATACAAGGGAAAGGGAATCGGGAATTACGGAGACGCTTCCTGTTTCAGTTTCCATGCGACAAAAGTGTTCAACACGATCGAGGGAGGGGCTGTCACATTTAAGGATCCGACTCTGTACATCACCATGTATGAGTTGAAGAATTTCGGCATTCACGGGCCTGAGGAAGTCTGCGCAGTCGGAGCAAATGCCAAGATGAATGAGTTCTGCGCAGCTATGGGCCTGTGCAACCTCCGTCATATGGCTGAGATTGTTCTGAAAAGAAAGGCAATCGTGGAACGCTATCGGGAGAGGCTGTCTGATGTGGAAGGGCTTCAGCTGAATGTCGTTCAGAAGGATGTTGAGTCCAATTACGCCTATTTTCCGATCGTGATTGATGAAAAAGCGTATGGTTCCAGCCGGGAAGACGTGAAGCAGTATCTGGAAATGAATAATGTGATGGTCAGAAAATACTTCTATCCTCTTACCAGCAGTTATCAGGCATTTCACAGAAAATACGATGTTCATAAAACGCCGGTGGCGCTTCATATAAGCAAGAGGGTTCTCACGCTTCCCATTTATCCGGAGCTTTCAATCCAGGATGTGGATCGAATCTGTGATCTGATCCTGCAATGTAAATCGATTTGATAGTGCCAGAGCATGAAGATAAATATTCATTCGCGTCAAACGGATGGAAATTCGTCTTCATGCTTTCCTATGAAAAAAAATAAATATGGTTTGCTGTTCCGAAATATCCATGATATAATTATCATGGAATATTTTAAACTGTTTTTGCAGGAAGAACGACCATGCTGTCCTTTCTGTAAATCTATCGTGATACGGTGATGGTAAGCTATAGGGAACAGCCATGTTCTGCCGGTTGCCATACTGCATTCCCCAAAATGATCCTGGGGGTGGCACGGCTTTTTTTGTTGTGTCGATGAGCTGAGGGTTCCCAAACAAAATGACAACATGGCAGGAATGGTATAAAATGAATTTATATAATCACCGGATAAGAGGGGAACGCCATGAATGGTGAATATATAACAATCTGCGGAAAAAAGCTGAGGGTCCTCAGCTCGAAGGACGAAGCCTGTGAAAACCTCCAAAACAAGCAGCATGTTTTTATCATAGGATCGAAGGGGATTCCCGCGCAGTACGGCGGATTTGAAACTTTTGTGGATAAGCTGGTCGAATATCAGACAGACGAGGACATCCTGCTGCATGTTGCGAGAATGGCAGACGACGAGAAGTGGTACGAATACAACGGCGCGATCGGCTTTGATGTCAAAGTGCCGAACATCGGCCCGGCTAAAGCGATTTACTATGATGTTGCAGCTCTGGAGAAGTGCATTGAATACTGCAACCATATGCATCTGAATAAACCGCCAGTTTTCTATGTCCTTGCATGCCGGATTGGTCCCTTCATTGAGAAGTATAAAAAAAAGATACATAAATTAAGGGGGGTTCTTCTGGTCAACCCCGACGGGCACGAGTGGAAGCGGTCCAAATGGTCGCTGCCAGTCAGAGAATACTGGAAAATCTCGGAGAAACTTATGGTCAGATCCGCAGATCTTCTGGTCTGTGACAGCAAAAAGATCGAGGAGTATATCTGGGAGAAGTACAGGCAATACAGCCCCGGTACGACCTATCTCGCCTACGGATGTGACAGCTCACCGTCATGTCTCTCGGATGATTCGGAGCTGGTTCGCGGCTGGCTGAAAGAGAAGGGCCTTCTCGCCGGGGAGTATTATCTGGTGGTTGGTCGGTTCGTCCCTGAAAACAATGTGGAAACGATCGTCCGAGAATTCATGAAGTCCGGAACTTCCAGAAAACTCGCGCTTATCACCACGGATAATGAGAAGCTTTTCGGAGAGCTCGAAAAAAAGCTCGGATTCTCCCGGGATAAAAGAATCTGCTTTACAGGCTCTGTATATAATCAGGAACTGCTCAAGAAAATACGTGAAAAAGCGTTCGCCTACGTGCACGGTCATTCTGTCGGAGGGACCAACCCCAGTCTCTTGGAAGCTCTGGGAAGTACAAAGCTCAATCTCCTCCTGGACGTTGGTTTTAACCGGGAAGTCGGCGAGGATGCGGCTCTTTACTGGACCTGCGAACCGGGATCCCTTTCAGGAGTGATCGAAACGGCGGACCAGATGAGCGAGGCCAAGATCGATGCCTACGGCCTTCTTGCAAAAAAACGAATCGATGATGCCTACCGATGGGAGTCTATCGTTAAGCAGTATGAGGATCTTTTCAAAAAAGAAAGTGCTGAGATCTCGGAAAGGTAAAAA
>ONPC01000213.1 GCA_900319565.1 uncultured Eubacteriales bacterium
CCTCTTTTTTGTAGGCCGACTGGCCGCCGGGGTAGATCTTCGCGCCGGTAAAATCGATCGACGCGTAGTAGATATGCTTTTCTTCATTCCAGGCGTAGATGCCGCCCAATGCGCCCGCCGCCATGTAATTGTTCGTCAGCTGCAGGCCGGCTGCGCTGCCGCCTGCCGCGTAGATCTCCGACAGGTCCATGTAGTAACGCAGTTCGAGCTTATCGCCCATGCGCGCCGGATAGGCGCTCTTATTGTAAACATAGGCTTTGATCTCAATGAAATCCTGGCCCTTTACATTGGCCCCCGCTTCCACGTAGAATTCGTCGTCCGTGATCTTTTCCACAGCGCCAAAATCCTTCAGGGTCTGGCCCTTGAACTCCGCGTACAGCGCAGCGAGGGCGCCGGTGAAGCCGGCATTGTAGTCGCATGCCACTTCGTTCATGGCATAGTCGGAAATGACATCACGGTAGTTGTCGGAAGCGTCCGGGCCACCGACCAGAGCACCGAACAGAATGTGGCGATGTTCCTTCGGTTCGTTCTGATTATCCGCGTAGGAGCCGTGCGCCGTACGGTGGTGCGGGTGCTCGGGCGGGTTCTCGCCGAAACCGATCACGAAGCTGCGCCCGGTGGAGCCCAGCGCATAGTTGACCTGCTGCAGAGCGAAATCGTGGTAGATCTGCTTCTTCGCCGCCGGACATGCGTCGCTGCGGCTGTAGACCAACGCCAGATAAGCGGTCGTGGTCGCGTAACGAAGGCTGCCCCAGCCGTCGATGAAGGCCAGGCCCTTCGGGGAGTATGTTACTTTCTTTCCGTTGTACCCAACGGTCCAGGTATCGAGGTTATGCTCGATCTCGTTCTTATAGGCCTGCTCACCGGTGATACGCGCCAGCAGGAGGTTCGCGCCGAAGGTCGCATTGTCCCAGGACATGGCCCAGTCGTAGTCGGCGCTCGCCTTCTTCGCGGCTTCCTTCGCGGCCGTCAGGTAGGTGTTGTCGTCGGTCGCCAGATAGAGCCAGGTCGCGGACCAGCACAGTTCGTCCCAGAAACCGCTCCAGGATTTGTAGAAATTATTCGCCGCCGTGTAGCCCGTGTCGCTTCGGGTCGAATCGGCAAATGCGTACAGTTCCTTTGCGTGCTTTAAGCACAGCGCGGAATACGTCGGATCGCTGCCTCTAAAGATCACGGACGCAGCCGCCAGCGAAGCCGCTGCCTGTCCCGCAACGCAGGAACCGGGGTTCTGTTTATCTACCTTAAAACAGGGGCGGTCCATCTGCATGACCTCGCAGGGGCCCCACCAGCCGTGGTCCTTATCGCCGTCACCGACCTGATAGTAGTAGACATCCGGCTCCGGATGGCATTTGATCAGATAGTCGTTGATCCAGCGAACGATGCCCAGGATGTATTCGAGCTGGCCGCTCTCCACATAGGACGCTTTATCCTCGTAGACCGACCACGCCAGCATGGTGCCTGTGTAAGCCATGGGCAGGTTGAACTTGACATTGTCCCCGGCGTCAAACAGGCCGCCGGTCAGATCCAGGCCCACGTTCTTACCGTCTTCCAGAGCGGAGTCGCCGCGCCAGTTGCACCGTACCTCGTCGGGCAATGCGCCGGAGCGCTGCAGTTCATAGAACAGCAGCGATTTCTGCAACGCCTCGCCGTAGTTGAACGCACCTGTACCCTTTGTACCCTCGTAAGTCGTGGAGTACGCAGACAGGTTTCCGGTATTCAGTGCGGACTTACCGGTCGGACGGTCCGTCTCTTTGTTTCCGTTATCTTCTTTTGTCTCTTCCGGCGCAGAGGCGGTCGGATCCTTCGGGTCCTGCTTCGTCTCGCCGGATCCGGATTCCTCCGGTTTCACGGCATCCTTGCTCGTATTGGCAGCCGGCGTCTGGCTCTGCGCGGGTTTGGATTCGGTATTTTTGTCGCCGTCGGCCGCCGTGGTCGAATTCGATGCGACATCCCCTGGTTTTTCATCTTTTCCGGAGAAAACATAAAAACAGATGATGACGGCGACCACGAGCAAAAGGCCGATCATGGTCAGCATCAGCCAGCGTTTATCCTTAAATCGTCCCCCGTCCGGCATCGGGATATCGGGAACCTTCTTCTCTTCCTCACTCATTGCACACTCCCCTTTTCTCAAATAATTCTCTAACCAAACATCAAATGCTGCAGATCTTTTCGCTCCGTTAACCCGTCGGAGTCCGAACCGGATCTGCTGACCTTACGGCGCGGCGCCAAAGATCAGGCCCACGTTCCGTTTTTGAATACAGGGATCTCGGTCCCGTCTTTCTTAACTCCCACGATCTCCATATCAGGACTTCCGATCATGAAATCCACGTGGATAATGGAATCGTTGATGCCCGCTACCAGGATCTCCTCTTCGGTCATGTGCTCGAAGCCCTCCAGCAGGTTCGAAAAGCCCATGCCCAGAGCCACATGGCAGCTGGCATTTTCATCGAACAACGTCTCGTAAAACAGCACGTTGCTGCGATTGATCGGTGACTCCTTCGGCACCAGCGCCACTTCACCTAAATACGACGCGCCTTCGTCCATCTGCACCATCTTCTTCAGGAGTTCCTCGCCGGTCTTTGCATGCACCTCCGACACCTTGCCGTCCTTAAAGGTGATGGAAAAACCGTCGATCAGCTGTCCCTGATAGGACAGAGGCTTCGTGGCCACCAGCGTGCCCTGCGCCTGTCCGCGCATGGGGGACGTGTAAATCTCCTCCGTCGGCATGTTCGGGTTGTAGTAGATGCCCTGCGTCGAATACTCGCCGCCGCCCATGAACTGCGCCGTCGGGATCAGGCCGACCTCGAAATCGGTTCCGTTTTTACTGTGGTAACGCAGCTTCGAGAAATGCTGTGAATTCAGCCATGCACATTTCTCGACGAAGCGTTCGTTGTGTTTCTTCCAGTTTTCGATCGGGTCGCTCTCTTCATCCAGGTACACACACTCGAAGATCAGTTTCCACAAATGGTCCACGGCCTGTGCGCACGTCTCCTCGGGAAATACCTTCCGCGCCCATTTTTCGGACGAAGCAGCCACGATCACCCACTGGTATTTATTTTCCATCGCGTCGCGATACGGTTTGAACACCTTTGCGCGCGCGGCGTTTGCCTTCATCATCTTCTGCACATCCAGGCCTTTGCGCCCGTCCGGATCGTCGGAAACGATGTGGATCTGGCACGGCAGATCCTTTACCTTCTGCTTCATCTTCTCGCGCTGCCATTTATGCACGCGGGACAGTTTCCGAAGCGACATGTTCTTATAATTCTGGCGCACGAGCTCTTCGTCCTGCCATTCTACACGAACGGCGGAAGCGCCGGCTGCATAGGCCTCTGCCACCACCATATGTACGAGCCGGGTCTGGTCTACGGCAGCGAACACCTCGACCTCCTGCTCCGGCTGCACGTTCACACCCACACGGACCACGAGGCGCGCATATTTTCTGAGCAAACTGTCATTAACCATATTACCAATCCTTCTCTCTAAGGCGTTCGGCCGCTGCATCCTCTTCGTCGCAGGTCTCATCGAAGATCTCGTTGAAGGTCCCCGATTCCGTCGGCGCGGCCGGTGCCACCACCAGCGAACACTCCGGCTTTACGGCGCACAGATCCAGAAAAACTTCCATGAGGCCGTCTGCCGCATCGCCCAGATGTTCCTTCAGCGCCCCATAGTTATGCACATGGATCGCTACTTTTTTCATATCTGTCAGGCAGTCATACAAAGCGTCCAGGTTCTTTCCGTAATGCTTCGGAAAATGCAGCTGGGACGCGATGTGTTCATGCAACTGTTTCATATCGGAGACATACGCTCCGTCGATCACCAAAATATCCATTCTTTCACTTCCAAACTTTTAATACAACTGTTCGAAGGTCTCGTAGTGGTCTTCCGTATAGAAGATCAGTCCGTCATTGGAGAATATGATGCGCTTACTGTTGCGGTATCCGCCGTCAAAATCGATATCACACTCCGTGTAACTGCGGCCGCGTGCCTTCGGGAGCTTTCCTTCGTAGTTTCCGAAACGGTCGCCGCCGATGCTCTTACCCGGTGCCACTTTCTTGAGGTTTCCCTTAGAACTGATCCAGCCCAGATCCTCTGCCTGCGCCTTCGTGATGTAGTTCTGCGGCAGTTTATTGTACGTATGGATATACAGTGCCACATCCTCTTTGGAGGTATACGTTCCGTTTTCGTCGATGACTGCCGCAGTCGGCTGTGCCGTCGTTTCCGGCGCTTTCGTCGGCGCTTCGGTAGTCTCCGGCGCCCTCGTCGTCACGGGCTCCGTGACCGCTTCGGTTGTCTCCGGCGTCTTCGTCGTCACAGGCTCAGTAGGAGCTTCGGTGGTCTGTGCAGCGGTCGTAGTCTGCGCCTCGGTCGGCGCAGGTGCAGTTTCCTCCGTCGCGGCAGGATCCGTAGCCGCACGGGTCGTGATATCCCCCACATTCACGATCGTTATGTCATATCCGGTCGTTTCCACCGGTTTCTTAGCCTTCTTTTTGCACCCGGTCAATGCCAGACACATCATCACGGCCAGCATAACATAGAGTAATAAACGTTTTGCAGATCTCATATAACCCTCATTTCTTTCGCCCTGATATTCAGACAGCCAGCCCTTCTAACCGACGAAAGCCAATAATAATACAATAATAACGGCAAATGCCGGCAGGCCCAGGCCTATGACCAGTGTCGTCACTCGGTCGAAGACATAGCTGTGCTTTCGCATGCGCAGAAGCCGCACGTGCACCTCCTCCTTACGATAGAGGAAACGCCGCATGAACACGTCGGTCGGGAAGATGTTTCGGTATTCCTCCCCATCGATCTCATAATAAGCGAAACTGGCAGGGCCGTCGTCATCCGAAAGGCCCAGATACTTTGCGTTTTTTCGGCGTGCAAGAAGCCACATCAGCCCGGCGATCACAAAGAAGACCTCACACACGATGGCGAACATCAGCGCCAGAAACAGCACGCCCGAGACTAACGGCCACAGCGTGTAGCCCAACATGAAGACCAGAACCAGCCCCATGGCCAGAATAATAAGCAGTTCCATGTGTTCCTTCCTTCCAGGAGATCACTTCTTCTGACCGGCACTCACTCTCTTAGCCTTCGAGAAATCCCGCATCAGCCCCAGGAAGTTGAAGAAGCCGCGGATCAAAAGCGCGATCAATATATAGTAGAACATCAACAGAAAGTAATAGTAGCCGAGAGCGTCATTATTGTCCATGTTATCGATCATGTTTTTCATAGCATCGTCGAACCTTCCATGGAAAATAAGCGCGGCCACACCATAGGCGATCGCCGGAACCAGGTAGACGGACACGCAGAACTCTTCGACACGCAAATGGCGGTTGCCGCCCCGAACGAGGCATTCCAGCAGGAACAGGATCACAAAAAGCCCGGCAGATGCTGCCAGGATCACAAATTTGTTGTCGATCAGATACCTTCCGGCTCCTGCGACCGAATAGCAGATATGCATGACGAGAAAGGTGTAAACGACCGTTATGACGAAGGATACGAACAGCGACGCCGGCCAGAAGACCAGTTTCTGACTCAGGCTCCACGGCTTCTTTACCTTGGCTTTCGGGATGCTGCTCCCGTCTTTCTTGGCAAAGGTATCCTGCGCTTTTTTATTCTCCGGTTTTTCAGCTCTAGGTATGGACATGACGTACCCCCTTAATTGATTTAAACAGATTGAAATCTTATCTTTAATCATAGCACAGATGCATGGGAAAATCAATCCGGAAGGGAGGCGGGCAGCTTTTGAGCCGGGAGACCAAATACACGTGGCAGGTGATCCGAAAACCGGCAGCGCATGCTTACAGGCGCCGCGGCGCCGCAGCGCCGGATAATCCGGCATTTCTTTCGGAAAATGCACAAAAAAAAGCCCGGGCCCAACAGCTCCTGCGTCTGTCAAACTCGAACCTTAAGTGCGCGATCAGGGGCTCGAACCCTGGACACCCTGATTAAGAGTCAGGTGCTCTACCAACTGAGCTAATCGCGCATATTCTTTTTTCACCTGTCTCGGAATTCCTTCCTTCGCAACAGGCAAGTACGATTATATAACATCTCCCTGAAAAATGCAAGCGGTTTTTTTAAAAATTTTCAAGAAATTTTTTCCGCCTGTTTTCCACCTGCTTTCCCCCGCCTGTTTCTTTGATTTTCGAACGATTTTCCGATGCATTTCCGGTTGTGATTTCATGGGAAATGTGGTACATTTATATAAGATGACAGTGCTCGTCACTTATGCAGTGCTATCCGATTTCACACATTTACAAGAAGGAGTATCTCGTCGTGAAAAATCGATCCAATAAGAACCGTTTCGACATAGATTCCAAATACTTTACCATAAGCATCTACGCCATCATCACCATTGCCATCAGTGCCGTGATCGTGAAGATGATCTTCTCGTGGGATATCGTCCAGGCAGGCTTCAACGCATTTATCAAAGCCATCTGGCCGTTCCTGGTCGGCTTCCTTTTGGCCTACTTCTTAAACCCGCTGGTGCAGCGCATTGACCACTATTTTCTGGACCGCCTTCTGAAAGTTCGGTCCGCGAAGATCCGGTTGCTGGTATCGTTGCTGCTCTCTTACCTGCTCTTCTTCGGCGCCATCGTGATCATTCTGGTCTTCCTGATCCCTCAGGTCGGTCAGAGCATCAGCGACCTGTTGCAGCGTGCGCAGGACTGGCCGGAGCAAATCGATAAATGGCTGGCGGGCCTTCAGGATCGCTTCCCTGCCGTCGACATGGAAAAAATCCGCAAGCAGGTCAATGAGACCCTGCCCGAACTGTTAAAAGACTTCCAGAACAACGTATTTACCAAAGAGTTCCTGATGGCCATCTTCTCGAGCCTGATCAGCGCCGTCGGTTTCATCTTCAACATGTTCATCGCCATCATCGTGTCGATCTACATGATCGTGGACCGCTACCGCTTAGGCCGTGCCTCCTCGCGTCTGGTGCGCGCCATCTTCCGTGAGAAGCATGCGAACTCCATCATATCTACATTAAACACTTGTAACCACGTATTCAGCCGCTTCCTGGTCGGCAAGACCATCGACTCCATCATCATCGGATGTCTTTGCTTCGTAGCCATGGCCATCCTGCAGTTGCCCTATGCCCTGGTCATCAGCTTGATCGTCGGCATCACGAACATGATCCCTTACTTCGGCCCGTTCATCGGCGCCATCCCCGGCGGACTGATCATCCTCATGACCGATCCCATTAAGCTGATCATTTACCTGATCCTGATCCTGGTGCTCCAGCAGTTCGACGGCCTGTACCTGGGTCCGAAGATCCTCGGCGACTCCACCGGCCTGCGTCCGCTCTGGATCATCTTCGCCATCACGATCGGCGGAAGCGTCGCCGGCTGGATCGGCATGTTCCTGGGCGTTCCTGTGGTCGCAGTTCTCAGTTACCTCCTGGACGACTGGGTGCGCCACCGTCTGAAGGCGAAAAACATCTCCTACGACGAAGCAGCCCTGCTCCCTGCGGTCGGCGGCATGGAAGGCTCCGATGCCTTGCAGACGCATGACCACACCTCGCTCCCGAAGGGTCTGGATGAAATGCCCGGTTCTTTCGCAGATGGCATCGACAACATCGAGTACCTGAAGGATCCGTCCCTGGATCCGTCCCGGGCGACCGTTTCCGATGCAAACGCCACCGATGCAGACGCGGAAAATGCAACGAGCGCAGATGCATCCGACACGAATACATCGGATGCAAACGACCCTGAAGCGGAGCAAACAAACAATTCATAAGGTATTATACTTCTGATACATGCAATTCCCCGGGGTGCCAGGCGGCGCCCCGGGGAATTTTCCTTTTATGCCTCCATATTATGGCGCTCTCCCGGGTTTTTGCCATAAAAGAGCGTGCGCAGCTAACTTTGCCACTGGTTTTCTTGATTTTACTGGCTTTCAGGAGCCGCCTTTCTTCAGCCCTGTTTTTGTCCTACTTTATTCTAGTGACCCTGAATTTGTCCCAGTTTCTACCGGAAGGATCTTTCCGAAACCCATGATTTCACTTGTTTTCCTGCCTTCATTAGCCGCGCTCATACTTTCAACGTCGCAAAAGAGACCTCCCGGCTAACTAACCCCTTGGTTTTGTTGCTTTCTTTAGCCGGCAGCCCACTTTCGGCGCCGAAATGTCAATTACAAAAGAAACAGGCCTTAACGGCCTGTTTCGATTCGATCTTGATAAAATGTCGTTATATTCGGCAATCACTGCTCCAAAATCAGCATAAAGCCGGCATGAATTTGGCGAACAGATACAATCCCTCATCACCTGCGTGGACTTCATGATGGACCTTTGCCGGCATGATCGAGATCACACCCGGGTAGTAGTCGATCTCCTGCCCGTCATTGATGCAGGTTCCGCTTCCGGCAACCACCTCGTGCGTTTCCAGCTGCGGATCGTGAATGTGGTCCAAAATGCTCTTACCGGAAGCTATGCGCACCAGATGATAGCTGTATGCACCCCCTGTTTCTTTTGACGTAACGATGTGCTTCAGCTCAACTCCCTCAAACGTCGGATGTTTGGACCAGGGGATATCCTTAAACATAACCGTTACTCCGGGAACCGAAAAGCGCCCGTTGTTAAATGCCTCAAATACTGTGTTCTCCATAATGATCATCCTTTCTTTTTGATTTGATAGAATGATCATATCAGAACATCATCCCTCCGCATTGGATATAATTGCGGAATTGATGAACTGCTCCGGGGATATTCCGACCTGCTTCTTAAACACCCTGTCCAGGTGGCTCTGGTCGCAAAACCCGACCATCTGCGCCACATCTATGACTTTATAACCCTTCTTCAAAAGCTCCTGCGCTTTCCGGACACGGCACTGCATCTGGAACTTATGCGGTGTGAGCCCGTTTTCCGAAGCGAACTTCCGGATCATATGGTAGGACGATATATTGACCTTCTCCGACATCTGGGCAATGCTTATCTCCAGTTCCGGGTTGCCTATGATCTCCTTCTTAATGATCGCAAGCTCACCGCTGATATCCCCATCCACCGGCAGGCAGGTCGTGATCATGGAGTAATCCTCCGACACCGCATCGATCGAGTGGACAGTGTCCGGGGCCACGGTAAAGTATTCCCCTGCCCTGCATTCAAAGCGCTCCTCGCCGACGCCGATCGAGACCGTGCCCTCTGTAACGATCCCGAAAACATAATGCCCCGTATGCGTATGACGCGGGTAGGAGATCTTCACATGTTCCATACTCACGATCTCAATTCCTGTAGATTTATCTTCAATAAACTCGAGTTTTTCCATGGTTCTATATCGTATGCCTTTACAGGTTTTCTACATACCATTTATCTTCTTCGCCGAAGCCGTATCGAACCTCGTCGATTTTCCAAACATCATCTTCAACCTTAAAGATAAAACGATGCTTTAAACTCCTGCCCTCGTTGTTCTTTATATCGATCATGGCCTTCTTATCACTCTTCATCGTAAAGAATACCGTTCCTTCCAGCGCATCCAGATATCTGGCCGGATGATGGATGCTGACCCCGAACGGTCGTGCAAACAGTTTTTTCGTGCACATCCCGGACAATGCCTCTCTGTACTGCGCGCGATAGGCATTTATAAACTCCATATAACCCGGATGTATGATCGAACTCGGTATGCCCATTTCAGCCTTTTCGGCATCCAACTCCCCGGATCTTACAAATGCCTTATCCTCAAGATCCGTAAGCGTTTTCATGAGCTCCAAAAAAGGCGGAACGATCACCTTTGCCATTTCGGCGTATTTCTCCGGCGTATCCTTTATAACTATTCTTTCGTCCATTTCCATTCGGATAACCTTCCTTTCCCTCGATCTCAACTAAGCAGATCACTCTTCCTTTATCAGCCACTGATCCATTCCGGGTCCCGCGTCTTCATTCGGGCGCACCCGAAATCCGAATTTCTCATAAAACGGCTCTTTCCCGATCGCCGAGTTCAGCGTCAGTTTCACCTTATATCCCGGTTTCATTTCTTCTTTCAGTTTCCGGATGCTCGCTTCCACCAGTTTACGGCCAATGCCCTGCCCCTGATACAACGGGTCCACGATTACATCGGATAAGAAAGCGATATAGCCGCCGTCCCAAAGTAAGCGAACGACTCCGATGGCTTTTTCATCATCCCGTACACACAGGATCATGAACGCTTTCTCTATGCAGGCCTTCGCCTGCTCCAGTGGAAACTGAACCCACCCGACCATTTTGCGCAACCCCATATATTCCTCCGGGGTAATGAATTCATCGTATTTTATCATGTGCTCTCCATTTTTTCGTTATTAACTATGTCGCCATTATCGGGGACAACCGGTCGCAAGTTGAACATTGGCCGCCTAAAACCTTTTTGCGTCGGATCAATCATTTCAAGCCGTCCATGACGACGGTTACAGGTTATACATGAAGCCAACTTCATCATAGTCCAGATTTCCTATGTGCGTCTTGTGTTCTCCGAATATGGTCCCGCCCATTTTTTCGTAGAACTTTCTGGAGGGATGGTTTTCCTTCAGGCACCAGATCACCATCTTCTTGCGGCCCTGCCCTCGCAGGTCATCCATCGCATAGGTTATAAGCGCGCGACCCAAGCTCTTTCCCTGAAACTCGGGCAGCACATAAAGCGCCACCACCTCGCTGTCTGCTTCCGGCACATCCTGTGAATACGAATTGTTATTCATGTACCAGCAGAACCCGACGATGCGGCCTTCCATAACCACCACGATGTAATCTTTGTACTGTCTTCTCCTCCGCTCGATCAGCGTATCCCTGTCCATATGATCCAGGCAATCATCACTGACAATACCTCTGTAAGACGTCTGCCAGGTGTTTATCAAAACATCGGTGACTGCCTCGGCATCTTCATAATTCATTTTCCGAATGCCATACTCTCCCATAGCTTTTTCCTCCCTCTGTTACTCTTAACTTGCTAGTATTGTACCACACCCCGGTTGAATTTCAATCATACTTTCATTTTAATCCTGCAGGAAGTCTAAACGAGGCGCTGCTTGTACACCAACGCGCTGTTTCGCGCCCCGTTGGTGTACAAATACTTGCTTCCGTCTGGCCGGGTCCTCACAAAGCAAGAATCAAAAAGCCGGGGATGTCGAAGGGCATCCCCGGCTCCGGTTACCGATTACAGGACTTCGTCGATCATGGCCGTGAGGATGGGCACATCCGCACCGCCGATCTGGGTCTTCACCACTTCACCGTTTTTGAAGATCATCATGGTGGGGATGTTCATGATGCCGAAGCTCTCCGCCAGATCCTCTTCTTCATCTACGTCGATCTTGACGAAGACTACGCGGTCTGCATACTCCGGCATAGCGGAGATTGCTTCAACCTTCGGAGCGAGCATCTTACAGGGGCCACACCAGGTTGCGAAAAAGTCTGCGAAAACGACCTTATCCTGAGCGATCAGTTCATTGAATTCTTTTGTGTTAACTTGTTTAACCATTTTTTGTACCTCCCAATGTATAATATATTTGTTGATAGGATGTCCGGCCCGTGAAAAACGCTCCTCGTACTCCGTCATGATGTTCCCCGCGTTGGCGGTTTCATCACGATGAAGATCGAAGGTGCACAGGTCCATGACATACCCGGCTTCCTTGATTTGTTCGAGGGAAAAATCGAAAAGATCCCGATTATCCGTCTTAAACTCAATGGGACCGCCGGCCTTTAAAAATCGGCGGTAGCGGTTCAGGAACTCCCGTGACGTCAGGCGGCGCTTCGCGTGGCGCTCCTTCGGCCAGGGGTCTGAAAAATTCAGGTAGATCTTCGACACCTCGTCGGGGCCGAAGATGTCCGGTGTATCCTCCGCGTCCATACGCAGGAAAAACAGATTGTCCTGCTCCAGAGAGGGACGTTTCTCCAGCGCGCGGAACAAAACGGAAGAATATTTCTCAATGCCAATGTAGTTGATCTCGGGATGCAGCGCGGCCTGCGCCATCAGGAACTGCCCCTTTCCGGTTCCGATCTCGATGTGCAGCGGATGGTCGTTGTGAAAGACCTCGCGGCTCCAAACGCCCTTAAAGCGCTCCGGCTCCTGAATGACATAGGGGTTCACCAGCATCTCCTGGCGTGCTCCCGGAACATTTCGTAATCTCATAAAAACTCCTCAGATCACGGGCCGAACTCAGCGGTCCGTAATGTTTTTCACGATCTTCGTCCGGCGGTGGCGGCGGCGACGTTTATTCGCCTTGCTGTTATACGCGCAGATGAAGATAATGACCAGCAGGATCCCGGCCGTGACGGCGGGGATCAAATACCATGGAAGCCCTTCTTTCGCACGCTCCATGGGCGGCAACGCCTTATACGGAAGCATCCCGCCGGCGTCCGAGAAAAGCGGGCTCTTCACATCTGCGAGAGCCGGACTGGCTTCGATGACCTGCGCCTCCCCGAGGAAGTACTCCCCGATATAATAGCGGATCATACTATACGACGAATTCATGCTGCGAATGACCGTCGTCGTAAGATCATTGATCGACGTGTTCTTCGGCAAAAGCAACGAAGCCTTCGCGTCAAAACGGTAGAATTGCAGCTGACTGCCCGCGGTCAATATTCCCGTGTCACTCGTACTTTGGTAGAATCGCGAGTCATTGGCCGAAATATTCACGTTCTCGAACTCGTTGAAGCCGTAATCCAGAAGTTTTTTTGTGTCCGTGTACTGCCCGTCTGTGTCGGCGCCCATGACCACGCACAGCAGGGAGACATCACCGGACCGCGCAAACGTGACCAGACTGTGGTCCGAGCCCGTGTTGCCGCGTCCGTTTTTTCCGCAGATCACGCGGGAGTCGTAGTATTTGTCGTCCTTAAACAGCATGCGCTGCTTATTTTTGATGGGGCGCTTTTCTTTTATGATATTCGTTTCGTCGATGGTGTAAGTCGTCTTGCGGCTGATCTCCACGAAGATCGGGTAGGACAGCAGCTCCTCATACAATTTGGCGACATCGTAAGCGCAGGTGTACTGCCCTTCCACGGGACGGCCGCCCGGCGCCTTATAGTTGGTATTTGCGAAATTCATGAGCATGGCCGACATGTTCATGGCCGACACGAAGTCCGCATTCTTTGCATTGGCAAAATGAGCGAGCCCGGCGGCGCAGTCGTCTGCCGAAGGCAGCAACAGGCCGCACAAACTGTCATATAC
>ONPC01000212.1 GCA_900319565.1 uncultured Eubacteriales bacterium
TCCTCCTTTTTCTCATATACATTGACCTCCCAGTTGATAATCAAATGAGAGGTCATATCGTTAGTCTTTTTGTTTTTCGGTCCATTCTTCGAGCTGTCGATTGATCTTATCGTATATTTCACCGTAATCCTGCGCGTTCTCAAAGAAAGAATCAACGGCTTTCAAAAAATCAGGTGGAAGGGTCGCTCCTCCGGAATTATTCGAATTAAGCGTTGCCAATCTTCTCCATTTATTGGTAAATGTAAGAAGCAACTGTATTTCCTCTTCCGAAAGGTCCGGTAAAAAACCGGTAATCCCACAGGAACCCAGCGCATCGAAGTAGTCAGTCCATTTTCTCCATTCTTCCGACATATCTTCTCGCCAACATATTATCGACGCAATTCTCGGATCCGAAAAGCAAGCACTTAACACCTTAAAGGCAAGTTCCTGTTTGGAAGATAAGATGCTAACACCGTAGGACATCCCAAAAGAGGAAGCCTCAACTGCCGGCAAGAGAACATACTCCGAAAAACCATCTGGTATCTTACTCAAACTGGAAGTGCCAACATATATTGCGATATCTTCCGAAATCTGATCTGGGCTGACCCACGCATTAAATATCCCGGACTCAATATCCTCATACATTTCTTGCAGAAGTTCTCGCAATTCGCTTTGTTTGGTGATGTCAACAAATTTAGCAGTATTCAGATCATACGGAGCAAAGTGGATCATTTTATATCCCAAAAAAGCCAAGGCTTCTGATGTTCCAAATATATTATAGGCAGAAACATACCCTCTTTCCTTTAATTGTTCAGCGATTTCACTTAGCGAAGCATACG
Organism: uncultured Eubacteriales bacterium; assembly: GCA_900319565.1. GTDB lineage: Bacteria > Bacillota > Clostridia > Lachnospirales > Lachnospiraceae > UBA1201. The sequence goes on from ONPC01000212.1 coordinate 819, forward strand.
TTCCATCGAAGGCTTCATCAAAGGATGGTCGGATACGATCATTAATATACAGAAACAATCCAAAACGTTGATCTATGGGGCGTCCGGGAACGGTATAGATCTTTCCATCCAAAACCGCCTGTTTCCATTCCAAATTACTGTAGTTTTCCTTAAGTTTCTCTCCGTCTCCCGTTTTCAAATAATCGTCCAGAGGAAGAAACTCCTCCCTTACAAATTTTGCCGCATCATAGTCTCCATATGTCCAACCATGTGATGGAATTATGTCTGGAGTCGAATTATTACTTTTTTGTTTATCAAACCAATCCTTAAAATCTGTAGCTACCGCTTCTGCAACAAAATCAACCTGACAGTCAATGCCTGAATCCCGTAAAAAACGGTTTACTTCCTCGCGAGCTTCTTCCGTGATATATGGTACCAGACTAATCGCCCACACGATATGCGGCGTTGAAAAATCTTCCTCGCTATTCGAAGACGAGGGAGCATCTTGAACTGCCGAAGATGACGGATCTGTATGTACAACAGTAGATGTAAATGACGGGCTCGGGGTTGATGCTGAGGTGATCTCTGTCTGCTGCACTGTTTGTAGTTCCTCACCAGATGATGACATAGAATCAATTATCTTAGGATTGCTCTTACAAGACGAAAAAAGCAACATAACGATAAAAAAGAAAAGAACTGCCAAAACATTACTCAAAACAAATCTTTTAGTCAAGGCTCAGCCCTCCTTCTATATCATCCTTCATCACGGTACAAATGTCGTGAGATTTGTACTGGACCAACTTCCCTGACCGTACCATACATAGTGATTTGAAATGACTTTATAATAATATCCTTCCTCTACAGGTCCAGGATTAACAGTCGACGCGCTCTGGCCACCACTCGAAAGATTAATCTCCCCAAAAGCTCTTGTGGGGTAAACCACATAATAGAAGGTTGCATTCACGTATGTGTCCGCATTGGGCGGGTAAGGGGATCCTGGAATACTTGTTGTTGTAGTTGCACTAGCACTAGTCTTGTCCGAACTGATCGAATTCAGCCCCTTTGTCGCAAGGTTCCCAATCGACCCGTTAGCCTCTGAACCATACCCGTAAACCAGACATGCCGACAATACAAGCACAACCGCAATCGCTGACAATAATACTGTTCTTTTAATTCTTCTCATTTCGTAACCTCCTGTGTAATGATAGTATGCTATCTCCGATATATCATCGGAATCATGATCGTTTTTTTATTCAATTTTTCCCATGATACTCTTTGATGCTGAATCCAGTATAACTTCAATAATCGACAAAGTCAATACCTGTTATAATGATTTTTCTTTTATTCCATGGTAAACTTCACAGCATTTTCGGTCTTCCCTGCCTAGAAAGATACCGAGGCAGCAGTCATAGTTTCAGCCATCGCGTTCGTAGCATTCATTGTGGTTGATTCTTAATCCGTAGCACTTGTATATTCCGCAGGCAATGTCGGATCAGCGTCTTTTTTACAGGCGGAAAGTACTGAAGTAAACACCATTAAAGGTAAAATAATCTTTGTCTTTTCATAACTGCTCTCCTCTCGATCCTATACTTAAATGAGCAATCCGTCGCAAGTTTTATGGGAATTGACCGAGTTAGCGAAATCTACTCATCTACACCTCTATTATATATATCAACATTTTATGTGCTTTGGTTGCGCGAAAATCGAAATTTCTGGTATAGTTTTTTCCTATATTGCTTCGTCTTTCTTTAAACATGCAAGATCATACTCATCAGCGGGATGGTCGCCACGGATAAAAGTGTGGTGATGGCGACGGCGTGGGCGGCGAGTTCTTCGTTCTTTCCGTACCAGCCTGCCATCATGGCCGTCATGCTTCCGACCGGAGTCGCCAGCATGATGAAGCAGACTCCGAGCAGGTCGCCGCCAACTCCGAACAGGCGCAGGATCGCCACACCCGCCAGCGGGATCAGGCCTAATTTGATCACGGAAAATACGAGCATGCGAACGTCGGTGAAGAGTTCCTTCAGGTTCATCTTCGCAAAGGAATAGCCGATGACGATCATGGACAGCGGCGCTGTCAGACCACTCAGGGAATCGATGGTCTTCACCAGTACGGAATGCACCGGGATGTTGAAAATATAGATAATCAAGGCTACGATGCCGGCGTCCACGCCGATATTGAAGATCTTCTTCCACTGGATCTTTCCGCGCACGAAAGACTCTCCCGTCATCTGGGAGATGCCATAGGTGTAGATCAGGATGTTATACGGAAACAGGAAGATCGAAGCATACAACAGGGCTTCCTTTCCGTAGGCAGTCTCGATGACCGGGAAACCCATGAAACCGATGTTGGAAAAGATCGTCATGAGACGGTAGGTCGGGGCGCTCGATTTCTCCACCTTCAACAAATGGGGAATAACAAATGCCAGAAAGATCAGGCAGGCATACAGTATGACTGCGATCAATGCGACCTGAAGAAGCTTTGATTTATCGGAGCCGGAGTGGTCCGCCGCCGCGGCGGAAAGGACTAGACAGGGGTTCGCGACATTGACCACAAGAGCGGAAATATGCTTCGTGGAAGCGTCGTCCAGGAGTTTGATCTTGTTGCATATAAAACCGACGGCCATAATGATGAGAAGGACCGTCATTTGATTTAACAGTATCATCGTTTTTCACAAGGTTTGGATGGCAAACCTTCCCTTCTATACGGTAAAAAGTAAAAGAGAAACCCGAACACGCGTGCACGCACGCGCATTCGGGATCTGAAACTATAGTTTAAAGCCGGTGCCTACGAACTGAGCCACGGCGCGTCCCGTGTCATCCACGATATCGACGTTGACGACCATGCTCGTTTTGCCGTCTTTGATACATTTCGCGGTAGCGATGAGTTTCTCGCCTTTCGGGGCACTCAGGTAGTTGATGGATACCTGCATCGCGACCGTAACTCTATGTATGTTGTTCGATGCCGCGGCAAATGCGTAGTCGGCGAGCGTGAAGATCACGCCGCCCATGACACCGCCGTACGCGTTTCTGTGGCGGGCCGTAAGGACCACACTGCAGACCGCGTAGTCGTCGCCGAGCTCATCCAGGGTCATTCCGTTCTCAGTTGCGAAACGATCCTGCGTAAAAAAGGCCTGTGCCTCTTCCAAACTTTGAAATGTACTCACTGTTTTCACACCTTTACTTTCTTAATGGGCGTTGCGAACGGACCGGGCAGAACCGAGAGTCCGCGGTGATCTCCGAGGTAGTCGGTATCGAAGATGATATCGGAACCGTCGTTGTTCTCGAAACGCTGCTCGGGCTCGAAGGCCATGCCGAGCGTCTGTGTCGTGATGAGCGGGCAGCTGAAGTCCGTGATGAAATCGTAGAGGTTCGTCGTAAGAACGGGAGCGCCGTTCTCCTCTTTCACTTCCACGGTGACCGGAGCGCTGCTTAAGAGGTTATGCTTCTCGTGGCAGTACGCCTTCGCGCCGGCCAGGTAGGCATTGCCCTCGGACCACACGGGAAGGGCGGAAAAATGATATTTCGCCAGTGCTCCCATGTCCGGGGTCTCGCTCTCCATATCGAAGTGGGAGATCCACTCTTCGTAGGTCGGATAGGCATCCATCACATGGGTGCCGACCTCGAGGTTCTCATGCTCGGTAGTCAGGTTGCTGCCGTCCGGCCACTTCTGAACGAAGATGTTGTTGTAGAAACGATCGTCGCCATGGAGGATGGTCATGAAGCCCATAACTTCGGTGCGGTGCGGCATGTGGTAAGGGGTGTAGCGCTGACGCAGCACGCCGTCCGTGATGTTATCCGTTCCGCCGCCGACGGAGGTAAAGGAACCGCAGA
>ONPC01000210.1 GCA_900319565.1 uncultured Eubacteriales bacterium
GAGAACAAATAATACTGGCGGGGCCGTTCCTGTAACTACAACCACATCCCGCACTCTTTGCAAAGAAGAGCAGTGGGTGGGAAAGGTGACGGCAAGCGCTCTGAATGTCCGTAGCTGGGCAGGAACGAGTTATGCAAACATTCAGTCTTATCCTCTTTTGAAGAGAGGGAATCTGGTGAGTGTATGCGATACGGTGAATGACTCGAATGGCAATGCCTGGTATTATGTGAAGATCGCGGGAAAGTACTATGGCTTTGTTTCCGCGGAGTTTGTGACGAGGGCTTGACAAATTCGTTGCTATCACCTCTCTTTTATGGTAAAGTTAAGGCATAAAAGAGAGGTGATGGCAATACCGCCAAAGGTAAAAAAGGAAGGCGAAAGACACCGTTTTCCTGGACATGTTTGAAGATAAGAAATATCTGTTGGAAATGTTCCAGACGCTCCATCCGGAAATGAGCGACGTTACAGAAGACGATCTTGAGATCATCACAATGAGGCCTGTCCTGCTGGATCTTCCTTATAACGACTTATCCTTTATGGCAAAAGATAAGCTCATGATTTTCGTAGAGGCGCAAAGCACATGGACGGAAAACATACTTCTCAGGCTCCTCATGTACTACGCCCAGACGCTTAAGGAATATATCGAAGAGCATGGACATGACGTTTACCACTCGAAAAAGGTTCCAATCGGAGAGCCAGAGTTTTATGTGGTTTTCTCGGGTGATAGGAAGAAAACGAAATCTAAGCACAATCATCAGGGTTTTTGCACATATGTCATGAAAGAACATATAAGATGGGGGCTTCAGCCGCTTCGCTGAGAACATGCGACTGAAGACGAAAGCAAATTAGAACTCTTACTTGGGTACATATTCTTTTTCAGGAGTAAACCCCATTTTTTGAAATATCTCAATGTCCTTTGTTCTGGTGTTGTGCAGCTTCCAGATCTTATCATGCAAAACCATTCTCATATGTCCAGATTTGATCAAAATGTCTATTGTCGAAATACTTGATTTGTTCAATTGCTTTACAGCTTCGTTGAGGCGTGAATGAATCATTCCTGTTACAAGCATTATGAAATCAAATCCATGTGCACAATAATAGTCTTGATTTTTTAAGTCATTGAAATCTGCATCATTTTTAACATAGTTGTTGTAGGTTTCAATCGACCATCGGCTTTTGTAATCAGAATAAACAGATGAAGCTGTTTGGCCAGTGGTATCCTGAAGTATGTAAACTCCCCACCACTCACAGTATTTTTCATAGTTCTCTTTCGTGTACCCGTTTTCACCGAAAGCCAATAACTGCTGATAGCTTTTCCGCTTGGAATTATTCTCATCGACATCTTTAAAGAAAGTTATGCGTGTTGTGTCATCTATGTATTCTTCGTAGTATATGATTCGTGCAGTTTCCTTTATGTTGACCTTATATACAAATTCTCCCGAAGTATATGTAAGGGATTTCTTTATACGTTTGACATGTGTGTTACTCATCTGAAGAGGGATTATATAGCTGTTTCCGTCTTTGGACATAAGCTCCAACAATTCTTCGGAATAAAATCCCCTGTCAACAAGAAATTTAATGTTCTTGAACGTCCTGCTTTCAAGAAACTCTTTTACACTGACCTTATCAACACTTGAACCTCTGTAAGTACGATACATAACTGGAGACATATTCTTTGTATCATAAGCAATCAGTACGTTAACCTGTGATGCTTTAAGTTCTCGCACTTTATAGCCTGGATCAGCAAGATCGTTTTTGTTTGAACAGGATCTTATTACATGGCCGTCGATGGCAAGATTACCCGAACACTCATCAATAAGCCCCTGTTCAAACATCCTTACCGGATTTCCTTTCATCTTAGAGTGTGGGTTTTTCTTCGTTTTCGAAATATACCCACTTTCTCCTTTCTTTTTATGCATGACGTCAGTCTAGCAACAGCGTTCGACCGACCTGTATCATTAATTCCTGCTTTTTTACACTCATTTTTCTAAATACGCGTAACATTTCATCTTCCAGCGCACATTTTGTTCCTTCTTCTGGTCCATCCTCTATCCCACGCAAAAGATAATTGGGCGATATGTCGAAAAATTCAGCAATTTTATCAACAAGTTTTAAATAAGATTTGCTTTTCCCGAGTTTCCAATTACTGTACGTGCTCCTGTTCATTCCAAGCGATATCAACAGTTCCTGTTGCGTCTTTCCCTGATCTTCAAGCAATCTCTCAATACGCTCAAACACTGCGTCCATGTCATTCCTCCTTGAATAGCAATAATTATGTATTTACATATTTTCTATTGACAAATTCAAAAAATATGTATATACTTATTATACCATTGATTCACAAAAGTCAATGCACGGAGCCCCGATTCCTTTCTAACGTCCCAGAACGTTCTAAATGAGCTTGGGCGTATATTTTTACGGTGTTTGTCATGTTACCTTGTGAGTGCCTGGATGAGATTTGTTACCTTGGTTTGAAGGAATAACACTGATGATTAATCGTTTCCACCGAAGTCAGACACGACGAACACTGCTGCTTTTTCCTCTCAATTTCTAAGAAGGGAGGCTGTATTTGTCATGTCCAAAAATGTTTCTTCTGACAATGGTGTTGAAGTTATAGTCCAATCCGAAGGTAACCAGGGTGTCGAAGTGCAGGTCCTGAAATCATATGGCGTTGGCTTGGACGTCCATTCCCGTTTTGTCGCTGTCTGCGTCCATGTCCGGAACAACAACCATGTTTTCAGGTATATGTCCGATTTCGATACCGATTGGAATTCCCTTGTCGCCGCAAAAAAGTGGGCAATCGATATAATCAGGGAGCATTCCGATCCAGTTCCTGATTTATCTCAGCCTCTCCACTATGTTCTTGAAGCAACATCCACATATCATATGCCTGTCCTCAGGGCCTGGAGCGGTATCCCTTCCGTCATCAATCCGATGATTGCCGGTGCCACCCAGAAGAAGACTGACGATCTTGATGCTGAACGTCTTAGCTTTCACGACCTGACTGGTGTCTGGCCAGAATCCTTCATTGCTTCTGATGATCTTTCCGAGCTGCGTGTCCTGATCGCTGAACGAAACCGATATTCTAAACTCGCTACACAATGTAGCAACCGGATCAACAACATCCTCGTACGCTTTGGCATCACCATCGGACGCGGAAGCAGTGTTACGAAAAACGGTGATGTACGGGCCATTGTCGAAAATCTTGCTTCGGATTCTCCTTCTGTTTTTGAAAATATCTGCCCCGATCCACTTCCTGTAGAAATCAAAAATCTGATCCGGAAAGAATATATCCTTTATGATCATTACGTCTCTGAGGCCATCTCCTACTTGTCCCGTGTTCGTCAGAAAGTCTACTCTATGGAATGGGAAACAAAGGACGGTACGATCCCCGGTACTGAGATGGTCCGTATTCTCTGTACAACTCCAGGTATTGGAGAGATTACCTGTTTTACCTGGCTTGCCTATATCGGAACCCCGCGCCGTTTCCCAAACTCCAAAGCCATTTCGGCGTACTGTGGTCTGGATCCGAGCTTGAAAGTCAGTGCAGGCAAAGTTACCAGCGTCAAAAAACGTAGTGGCTGCCGGACGCTTCATTCCATCCTTGTTACGAGTGCTGACCGAATCATCCGGGCGCATTCCGAAGCGTTTGGCCGTTGGGGATATCTCATGGCCCAATCCAGCGGAAAGTGGAAGAAGGCCACAAATGCTGTCGGCAGAAAACTGTGTACCGCCATGTATCACATGATGATGACCGGCAAGGAGTTCACTTACGAGAACTATACTATGCTGCAGCAGGCATCCATCTTCGAAATACCGGTTGACGAACTCCCTTTGCTTAATCCTGATTTCAAACGATATATCAAGATCCTTAAAGAGAATGACATCCACACATCAACTGATATGATCACAGCATATCTCTCATGCACCCTTGGTAGTACAAAAGGTCTTGGTCGGAAGTTTTTCGTCACTATAAGGGATTATATCCAACGCCAGCATCATTATCAGAACGAATACAAGAAGCTGCAACAATCAGTATGTAGCAGATAAAGGAGGACAACATGCCAAGAAGCCGATCTGCAAAAGCATCCCAACCTTTACCTGATCCGTCGAAGCAGGAAGAAGTATTATCCGGGCTTTATCTGTTCGGCACAATAATCGACAGGACAAGAAGAATCATTAATACAAAAAGCAACAACTCCACTGCTGAGATCGTGACGTACACAATACGAGACTCTGCCGGTCGCCGTTATTATGTTGACGAATACTCCCCGGAAGGATACCATGATCTTAGCGAATACACTGGGATGCCGGTATACGTCAAGACATTCAAAAAACGGTCCGGTGACATCGGGTATTCCTTTTGTGTCCAGCAAGAATACGAATCAACTCGAGGTGAACACTTTTAATTTCAGGATGCGCTTTGGCTTTTACGTCAAGGCGTTTTCTTTTACGCTCCCACACTCTTATCCGACAAACCAGCGAGCTTCAGCGAGATTGAAACAGCTCATTTATACCCACGAGAATAATCAAAAATAATAAAGTGGAATTTCCACTCCAAGACCCGAAGTATAAGCAGAAGTACTATAATATCCGATCCGAATATTTAATATTTTCTGTA
>ONPC01000208.1 GCA_900319565.1 uncultured Eubacteriales bacterium
AAGGGGGATTTCTTAAGAATATACTCTCAAAATCATCTTACAGCCCATTTTTCAAGGTTCAAGTGGAATTTACTTTTTCATTTGACCACCCCGACGAGGTATCAATCGACGCGGATCTTCGTCAAGGAATACTCTCCCTTCTCATATCCGTAACCGTCTCCTGCATCCGCATACATCTCATAGACCGCCGGTCCGTCGCCGAACTTACGGTATTCGATCTGCGCGTTTTGTTCTTCTGTAGACATGGCCGGTTCCGTCATCGGGACAATGCTTCCCTCTTTTACGAATACCGGGATACGCTCCAGCGGCGCATCGACCGCTGCAGTGCTTCCGCCCTCATACCGCTGCCCGGTATACAGGTCGTACCATCCGCAGCCTGCTGGGAAGTAAACCTCGCGCGTCTTTTTGACGCCGGTGACCGGTTTTCCATCCTCCCCGAAATACATGGGACGGGTCACCGGACATACCATTAAGGACTCACCGAATAAGAACTGATCCGTAATGCTTCGGCAGTTCTTATCCTCCGTAAAATCAAACGATAAAAAGCGGATCAGCGAACGGTCGTAGAGCCATACCTTTCCGGCCTCGGAGTAGATGTACGGCATCAAAGCGTAACGCAGACGGTTTGCTGCGACCAGTGCATCATAGAATTCGCCGCTGAAATTCCACATCTCCCGGCGGCAATCGGTGCCGTGAGCCCGGAACATGGGCAGGAACGCCCCGAACTGGAACCATCGGGTGTAGAGCTCGCAATACCCCTTATTCGCGATGGTATCGTTGTATTTTCCGTTCCAGTACCAGAATTCGCCCTGCTTTACGAAAAAGGCTCCGATATCCATGGTCCAAAACGGAATTCCCGAAGCACAGAAATGCAGGCCGATGGCGATCTGATCACAAAGCGTCTCCCAGCTCGCGTCCGTGTCGCCGGACCACATAACGGTGCCGAATCTCTGCTGACCCGTATAAGCACTGCGCGTCAGGTTGCAGACTCTTTTTTCAGATCCGAACGCTCCGGTCGCCATGGCCGCTCTCTGGTTCTCATAGATGCCCATGGCATGATAGAGCGGATAGCTGTTGCAGCGATCGTAAGGCATCCGAAGCCCCGCCTCTTCGCAGAACGCGCGGTACAGGTCGCCTTCCTCCATGCGCATCCGGTGGTTCCACTCAGGTGTGAACGGCTCACTGCTGTCACACCACCAGGCATCGGTCCCGTAAGAAAAATGCGTCCGCTTCAACTGATCGAAATACAGTTCCCGCGCCTCAGCTTCCAGCGCGTTATATGCGGTATTGGCCGGTAAAAACAGCCCCCGCTCCTTAAACTCTTTGTGGTTTTCGGTGTTTCCCGCCATGGTAGGCCAGATGGAAAGCATGAAATGCACATGCTCTTCATGGAGCTTGTCGATCATGGCTTTCGGATCGGGGAAACGAGCCGGATCGTAGGATTTCTGTCCCCACTCTCCGTCCTTCCAGCTGATCCAGTCCAACACCAGGCAGTCCAGACCCAGGCCCAGCTTGCGCGACTTCTCTACCGTCTCCAGGATCTCCTGCTGTGTCTCATAGCGCTCCTGCGACTGCACATAGCCGAAGGCCCATTTCGGCAGCAGGGACGCCTTTCCGGTCAGGCGGCGGTACCCGGCGATGACTTCGTTCATGGTCCCGGCGAGGAAATACTGCACCGACTCCTGGTCGGACTCTGTGTAGATATACGCCCCCTTCTCGTCGTCATGGAAGATAAGCGGACTGTACGTATCCGTCAGCAGGCCATACCCCGCCGTAGAAACGAACATGGGCACTGCGATCTTCCGGTTTCCCTGATGGATATAAAGCGTCCGTCCGCGCAGGGAGGCGAACCCCTTCTCCTGCTGGCCGAAACCGTAGAGATCCTCATCTCCCGGCACGAAATGGTATCGGATGTGCAGGCTCTTCCCTGCCGGAAGCTTCTTCGGATCCTCCAGGACCTCCTTCGCCCCGTCCGCAGTCTGGATGATCTTCGTCTGCGGATGCGCATCCAGCATAAAGGTCTCAAACTCCTCAAACTCCCGGGCATCCTGCTCCCGCTCCTTCAGAAGCAGCCGTCCCGAGGCGTCGCGAAAAGTCACGGAGCCCGTGGCTTTGTTTATGCAGAGCGCAAGTTTCGGCAGCTCCAAGGTCACTTCGTCTTCCGTCTCTGCGCACTCCCAGTTCAAATATCGATCCGTGCAGATCACGCCCGGTCTCTCCGCTTCGGAAAAAACTTCCCGTACGGTCGCGCGGATCCGGACAATGGACTCCGTGACCGGTGTGATCTCGAGGATCTGCCGCTGCGAAGTGAGCACGAGGCTGTTATTCTCTTTTCTCACACTAGTGATCTTGCTGCTCTTTGGATGAATCGCTGTTAACATGTTTACTCTCCTCAATATTTATTTTTTCTGCCTTCGGTACTCCCGTATTCCCGCCGGTCTTAGGATCATTTACCGCACCTTAAACCCGTACAGATCCCGGTAGATGGATGTGAGTTTTCTGTCGCCGATGCACGCGTCCTTAAAAAAATCATCCCGGCTGCGAAACCATTTTCCGTTAAAGCATACGACAGCGGCATTTTCCTCCATGACGCACTCCAGATCCTGTTTCTCCTTTTTATAGAAAAACGTGATCTTATGAGGGCTCTTTAACAGATAGAACAGGTCGAAGAAATCAAACTCCTCCGGATCGAAATCGATCAGTTCATACAAGGCGTCGATCAGCCACTTCATGATGCTCAGATTCCCGAAAAAAGCATTCCGCCGTATCCTCTGTGCCAGAAAATCCTTTGCGTAAAGATAAAGTTCGATCGCTTCTTTCTTCCGACCCTGATCGGCGCGGATCCGGGCCAGACGTGTGAACACCTCCGGCACGGGATCGAACACATTATGCATGTCCTTCACTTCCGGATAGAGCTGTTCAATGATCTCCTCGTATTTCGCCTGGTCTTTCTCCACATAATAGCCGTTTTTATACATGTCGGCGATTTTATACGTCGCGACCGGATCGCCTCTATCCATCAGCTTGGAAAAATAAAAAAAGGCTTTCTTGAAATCGCGTTCGCCGGTCCTGCCGTAATACCAGATATAAGCCAGGCCTTCATAGGCCGGGGCGTAATCATAGGTTGCCGCCATTTCATAGTATTTCAGCGCCAGATCAAACTTCTTCTGCTCATAGTAATACCCGCCCAGATACATCATGTCCCCGGGATCATGGAACGTTTCGATCAGGAAATTCATGGCTTCTGTGAACATGAAAACATCTTCCTCAGTGACTTGCTTATTCTCGTCAAAAGACCTTGCGATCCTCTTCGCTTCGTCTACTGTCATACACTCTTCCTCCGTTTTCAATGATAGTTGTTTCCTTTTAACGCACACAAAAAAACAGCACCCTGCTTACTACTGTTATTTTAGCATAAGCAGGGTGTATATTCAAGATTTCCGTGTCGTTTCACGGCAGATATTCCGGCGGCGTCACTACAACTCTGCCGAAGGATCCCGGCAGCGGCGGCAGTCTTACGAATTCAGCGGCTGCAGTGCGGGATCGCCGTCTCGGCCGCAAAATCCGGGATACTGTACAGTACCAGGACCTCGGTGATGCCTTGCTCCCTGATATACTGCAAGACCGAGCCGCGAAAGAAACGCAGGTCGATCAAATGGGTTTCGGCATAGTCATCCACGACAAACTGTGCAAACGTATTTGCATAGGAATCCTTAATGATCAGGAGTTTTCCGCCGGGGTCGTCCTCCATTTCACGGGTTTCGGTCCCGTTCGGATCCGTTTTCCTGCGCACGACCGTCGTCTCCTGGTTGGAATTTAAAAACACTGCATATTTATCGCGGCTGTCCAGATACCGTCGTTCATAGATCGATTTAGTGACATAGTAACCGCGGTTATAGTCGACCGAGTGTTCAACGTTTTTATAATAGGCGTCGATCGTATCGTACGCGGCCCAAGGGTCATTGACCTTGTTGTAGGTCGTGCCCCGGAAGTCCGTGGCCAGCGTCTCCTTTTGCCAGGCATCCAAGCGATCGGCGCACTGCCCTTTGCTTTGCATCCATGCAGCGTAAGCGTAATATGCGCCCAGCGAGGTCCAGTGGTGGTCGGCCTTGTAATAGATATATTCGTCCTTATGTTCCGAAAGGATCGGACTTACAACGACCGTGTGCAGGCCTTTTTCGGTCACATAGTCTGTGACCGTCTGTTGGTCCGCGTTCGGAGCATACGGCGGCAGTTTGTCGTGAAGGATCTGCGACGCAGTCGGTACGAGCAAGGTATGCATCGGTATACCGAGCCCGTCCAGTTCGTCCTGCAGAGCCTTCACGGCCTGGGTGTTGGCAGCCAGCTGCCTGTTGTTTAACGACCGGCAGGCTTCGATCAGATAGCCGTCGTCCGCATAGTAGACGCCTCCGGATTCCCTTTTACCCAGGATGCGTTCGGTGATCGTTTGGAGCGCGACCCAGTCTTCACGGCCCGGAAACTGATCCGCGAGATAGGTCTCGAGTTTCCTTCCGAACTCTCCCGAGAGGATGCTCCGGGCGGACACGTCCGGCAGCGGTTCCAGCTTCCGCCGCTCCCGCTCAGAGTAAACGCGGTCCGGCAGCAGCAAATGTAACCCTGCCCCCGTAAGAAGCATCAGGATAAACAGGATCGATGTGATTTTGTTTCGCATAAGCATTCTCCCCCGGAAATATCCGGACTTTCGTCAAAACCGGAAATACAGGAACGGATTGTACGAGCCGCCGATCAGGTACGCAAGGCTCAGCGCCGAAAGCCCCACCAGACGGACCAAATCACAGAGGGCCAGGACCGGCTGCTTCTTCGGGGCCTGCAGGAAGGCGACGATCTTCTCTCCGGCTTTCTTCATGAGCGGTGTGCAGCCGATCGTGCACACGATGAGCAGCGGCGCGTAGGTGAGGAACTGATAGCAGGCCGCGTCATCGATCACCCGGACTCCCCCGCCGAACATGACACGCAGGTGCGAAAAGCATCGTCCTACGTCTTCATTTGCAAAAAGAGGCCAGCTGATCATCAATACACACTGGGTATAGATGTGGCCGCAGACCTTCGGCAGGCGGCTAAGGAGGCGTAGCAGGAAGAGTTTTTCCGCGATCAGGAAGAAGCAGAACCACGCTCCCCAGAGGATGTAGTTCCATCCTGCGCCGTGCCAGAAACCGGTCAGCAGCCATACCACGGCGATGTTCCGAAGCTGGATCGCGAGTCCCCGGCGGTTTCCGCCCAGCGGGATGTAAACATAGTCGCGAAACCAGGCGCCCAGGCTGATGTGCCATCTCTGCCAGAATTCGGTCACGCTCTTCGATATAAACGGGTAGTTGAAGTTCTCGGGAAATGTAAAACCGAGCATGGAACCCAGGCCGATCGCCATATCGCTGTAGCCCGAAAAATCGAAGTAGATCTGAAAACCGAACGCAACGATGCCCAGCCATGCAGAGGCCGTTGTCAGCTGCGCGATCTCCGTATGCAGAACCGTCTCCCATAGCAGGCCGATGTTATTCGCGAGAAGCACCTTTTTCGCCAGACCCGTCACGAAACGGCGGGCGCCCTCACCGAAGCGATCGAAACTGTGCGTACGGTGATCGATCTCTTCGGCGATGTCCCGGTAACGTACGATGGGACCCGCGATCAACTGCGGAAACAGAGTCACATAGGTTCCGAAGGAAAGAATGTTTTGCTGCATCTTCGCCTTGCCGCGGTACACGTCGATGGTATAGCTCATGGTCTGGAACGTGTAGAAGGAGATGCCGATGGGCAGCGGAAGGCCGTGCTTCGGAACATTCAGCCCCGTTACCATGTGAAGCGCATCTGCCAGAAAGTCTGCATATTTGAAGAAAAAGAGCAGGCCCAGGTTCCCGCACAGTGACAGGATCAGGCCGATCTTTTGTTTGGATGTTCCCCGATAACGCTCCACGAGCCGTCCGCAGGTGTAGTCCAGCAGGGTCGAAAACACCATGAGCACGACATAGACAGGCTCACCCCAGGCATAAAACAACAGGCTTCCGAAAAACAGGACCGCATTTTTCGCGCGCCCAGGAGATGCGTAATATGTCAGAAGCAGTATGGGCAGAAACAAAAAGAGAAAGGTAAGACTCGAGAAAACCATAGGCCAGTCTTATTCCCCGACGTTGGCGCCTCCCCAGATCTTCTTCGGGGCACCGTCTTCGCTCGCATTGTCCATGGGAGCCACCTGGTCAATATCTGCCGAATTAAAATCGACTGCCGCGCTTTCATTTTCATTTGCATCCCCGGTATCCTCGGGTTCTACCTTAAGGTTCTCCGGGACGAAACCGTAAAGGCCCGAAAGCGCAGTCTCAACCTTTTGGTAACCTTCCTGCGCCCACTGGATCAGTGTTCTGTCATCTACCGTAGGTTCGGGCGAACGTCCTGCGATGATGTACATGACCGTGTTTCCGACGCGGAAGATGCGGGATTCTGCCAGTTTATGCGGTTCCATGGGATAGGCATCCGCGTAGCAGGTAGCACGTTCATAGTCTTTGTTGAACAGTTCCACCAGTTTCTCCGCATAGGATGCGTCCTTCGCCGTAGCGATCATGACTGAGTCCATTTGTATTGACGGAATCGGGGAGATCTTAGCCACGTAGCTGTCGAGTTTCGACAGATCCACATTACGCATCGGGCAGGTCCCCATTTCTTCCTTCGGGACATCCACGGTCGCGTGATAGTCATCCGCGAGTGCTGCGGCGATCGCTGCCTCGATCTGCGCCGGCGTAAACACCTTGTCACTTGTGTTCTTCTCCGTCTTCGTCTTATCCTCTTCCTTCTTTGCGCTGCATGCGACCATAGTCGCGGTGAACAGGATTGCAATTCCCAGTACGATCCATCGTTTCATGTTGAATACCTCGTTTTTCTGAAATGTTTGAGTCATGCATCGGACTGTTTTCGTCCGCCGTTTCATGGCTCTCTGCACATATAACGATCGAGGCAGCAAAAATGTCGGCAGGATCTTCAAAAAAATCGAAGATCCTGCCGACAGCAGTTTCGTTCCGCAAATCGCGGCTATTATTTGGTTAACTCCCGGTAGAGCCCGCGTAGGACATCCTCCTTCATCTGCTCCGGTACCAGGAGGATGTCGGTGAGGTTTTCCTCCGTCCACATCAGTTTCTGATACTTCTTTTGATCTCTGCGGACTTCGCAGTAGACGGCGCCGCCAAAAGCCTCGTTTTCCGACGGCTGCGTCAGTTCTTCAAATACGGGCGCCTCTTCCTTCGGACCCAGTTTATACAAAACGCAGTCCCATCCTTTATACACAAAGGATACCACGGTATATTCCGCTCCATCCGCTCCAAAAGAGATGTCGGTTACCTCTCCGGGCACCTGTTCATAGGTTCCCGCAGTGAGTACATCCGTTCCCACTCCTACCGGATCCGGTTTCTTTCCGGGCAGCAGTTTGAGAACTCCCAGTGTGAGCAGACATAAGCATGCCGCTATGGGCAATGCCCACCGAAGCAGCCAGGCAGTGCCGCTGCTTTTCGCCGTTTTCCCTGCCCTCTTCGGCTTCTCTTCATTCACACGTGAGATTTCGGCCGGCTGTGAAGTTTTGATCTCAGTTTCTTTTGGTAATTCTGCCTGCGCTGCCGCCTTACGCCGGATATTCTCCAGCATTCGCTCCTTCGCGCCCGCAGCCGGTTCGATCTGATCGATCGACTCCCGAATACGATCCTCTTTATTATCTATCACTGTTATTCACTCCCAAAATCCGTTTTCAAACGTTCCTTTAAAAGATTTCTGGCGTCCCTCATCTGGTTTCGAACCGTCGACGGCGGCCGGTCTAACATCGTTGCGATCTCATCCGTCGAATAGCCGTTGAAATAGTATAACCAGATCACATCCTTCAGTTTTGGCGGCAGTTCGAGAACCGCCTCACGCACCTCGGACAGGTCATCCTCTGGCTCCGGCGCCGCGATCTCCGGCATATCCTCACGATCCAGAGAGTCGACATTCCGATGCGCATAACTTTTCAAACGATCCTTGCATAGATTGATTGCCGTGACTGTCAGCCATTTGCGTTCGTGCGTTTCATCCTTGAACGAAAACGTCCCATTCAGAACTTTCACAAATACATCCTCGGCGCAGTCCTCGGCATCTGCCTCAGAGCACATATAGGTATAACACAAACGGTACACATATAACCAGTGCCGTTCATAGAACGCCTCGAAATCCGCATCCGTACGCAATGCAGTTTCCGACATAGAACTCCTCCTTCACATAGATAACGATCCACCCGCGGAAAATGTCGGGGAAAAAATAACAAATCTGAAATGAACCGATCTTATCTGCCGCAAATGTCAATAATGACATATTCTGACCGTGTTCCGGTCTTAAAAGAACAGCCCCACTGACCGGCGCCGGTACTTACGACAAAATTCGTGCTGCCTCTCGTTTCCGTCCCCGCGATTCGGTCCGCATCCTGAAACATTCCCGAAAAAAGCGGCCCGACCAGGCCCAAAGGCAACACGTAACCTCCGTGCATGTGTCCGCACAGAACCAGATCGACGCCTGCCGCAGCCTCCCGGTCGAAATCATTCGGCTGATGATCCAAAACGACGATATAGTTCGAAGGATCGACTTCCTTCATCAACTGACTTATATTTTGCCGCGACTCCGAGGCATCCATGCGCCCCACGATCTGGCAGCCTCTAACCGTTGCGACCTGATCACGCAAAACCAACACGCCGCTTTCTTCCAGCGCCTCAAACAGTTCCGCCTCGGTAACATCGCCGTCTTCTGCTGCCTCGTGATTTCCGGCCACATAGATGATCTTCGGTATGTATTTCGCCGCGGCAAATGCCTCACACGCCTTCTGCATCTCTTTACGGCTCGTGTTTTCATCGACCAGATCTCCGGTCACGACCAGAAAGTCCACATTCTCGCGACCGATCCGCTCCAGAACCGATTTAAGTTCGCGGCTGTTCAGAGCCGTTCCCAGATGCGCATCCGAGATCTGCGCGATCCGAAGACTTCCGTCAGGGATCGCTTTCGTTGTTTCAAAAGCATATTCCGTTCGGCGGACCAGATCCGCATTGACATAACCGGCCAGCAGGTACAAAAAGCAGCCGGTCATGGCGCTGACCGTGATCCGGATCCATCGTTTCCCAGTGTTTTTTTTCTTCTTCCCGTGGTCCATGATCCCGTCTACGATCATGGCTCCGAGCATGAACCCCGTCAAATGCAACAGGACAATGCCCGCATTCAGCGGGTACTTCACGCTGAGGAATACTGCAGGAAGTACAAAAAGCGCCGTCATAACGCCGCAGAAAATACGGCGTTGTAACAAGGCGCTTTCAAAATGTCGCATCAGGCCGAGGCACAGCACTGTGATCCCGGCCGTTATCAATAGAATTCCTAACCAAATAAATGTGTCCATGAATCAACCTCAGATACTTCCAAAGGTATTCACCTTCGGTGTCAGGTAACGGGTACTCGATCTCCAGATCACTACCCGTTGGGTCACTTCCGAGACGATGATCCACAGGGCGCCGACACAAAGCACTACAGAGCCGGCAGCAAATGTGCAGGTAAAGCCGGCTTCCCGAATCTTACGGATGGAAGAAACGATCATCGAAATAGTCACTACGTAACAGCCCAGTCCGACGAGAACACTCCAGATCTTCTCTGCCTTGATCCCACCCAGGACGAAGAGGGAACCTATGAAACAGATAACGGTTCCTCCTACATACAAGCTGTCATATATACTGTTTTTAAACGCATATAGTTCATCCGTTTCTTCGACTACTCCGATATTGTCCCGAATAAATGAAAGATAAGGTGCTAAAAAGACCAGCAACACGCCTATAACTGAAATACTCTTCATAAGATTTGATCTGCTGTCCATACCATTTCTCCTAATTATTGATTACGAGATCCACTGCATGCGCCCCTGTCCAATACGAATGCCCTGTTCATCCACGATGATCTCAAACTGATACCCACTTCCGTAAAGCGGACCGACATTGAATGAATAGTCTATGGTTGCGGCCTGAACGTCAACTGTCACACTAATATGACCGATATTCCAATACATTCCGCTTCGCACAAGGTCAACACCTTCGTCCGCCCCTTTTTCAACCGGCTCAAACTTTTCGTTTTCGTATTTATATCTCTCTACGAGATCTTCGGAAGTGATTATTCCCTCGGAATTCGGAACCGCTTTCTCCGTATAACTGATAAAAAACACTCTGGGCGGCGTTCCGTACTCGGCGTCACCTTCGGCGGTCGCATAGGACCGGCATGTATCCATAATTGAAGCGAAAAGCTCGTCCCGAACCTTTTGTTTGACTACATCATATAGGTTTGGATCTATGGGCGCGGGTTTTGCAGTCCCATCCTCATAGGTCTCCTTCAAATCTTCCTTCACAGGCATTTCCACCTTAAGACTCGAGTCGACCGTAGGCTCCGTACCTTCTGCTACCGTCGTATTCTCTTCCTTCGTCACATCACCTGAAGTGGCCGGGTCAGTTTTATCTGACGCACACCCCGTAACAGTCATGACCAATGCCACAGAGATCGCACACAGTTTCTTTCTCATGTTCATGTAGCTCTTTTCTCCTCCGTAATTCAACGGCATCCCATCCGTGATACGGTTTTATTATACCACAAAGCATACAGGTTCTCAAGCGTTATTGACCCTTCACCATATTTCGGAGCACACCGGAAAAGGTAAACTGGCAAACAACAGAATTTACGATCCATTTTTACGGTTTACATTTTTTGCAGGCGTCAAATCCTCTTTCTATTGCTTCCTCTTCAGTTACTAGTATGGGGTCTATCATTTTACTACATGTGGATTTGCTATGGTATTTTTCCCCTCCATTTGTGGGTATCCAAACCATTTTACCGCTCGACCCTCCGCTTCCCCCTTTTTGGCTGACCGTGGGTGTCGATTTGGTTAAAGCTGCAACAGTAATAACTGTGCTTAATTCCCCATAACTGACCGTTATTTGATTCGAGGCATTACTAAGTGTGAGCGGACTGGCACTCCATCCCGCCGGATTCGTCTGTGTTGCTCCATCCGACATCGTGATATAAACCGTAAAATCCCCACTGCCTAGCGTTTCCCCAATATAGTGATTTCCCTTTACAGAAGCAGTTATCGATTTAGGTGTAGTCGCTTTAGGAGACTTAGTTATCTCTGCCTGTTTTGCCTGTTCTGCGGCCTCTCTGCTGGCCTGCGCGACTTTTTCCTTCTCCGCCGCCTCTCTGCTGGCCTGCGCGGCCGCCTGCTCCGCCGCTTCTCTACTCACCTGCGCGGCCCTTTCCTTCTCCGCCGCCTCTCTGCTCGCCTGCGCAGCCTTTTCCTTCTCCGCCGCTTCTCTACTTGCCTGCGCAGCTGCAGCCTGTTCCGCGGCTTCTCTGCTGGCCTGCGCGACTTTTTCCTGTTCTACCGCTTCTCTACTTGCCTGTGCAGCTGCAGCCTGCTCTGCCGCTTCTCTACTTGCCTGTGCGACTGCCGCCTGCTCTGCTGCCTCTTTGCTGGCCTGCGCGGCTGCCGCCTGCTCTGCTGCCTCTTTGCTCGCCTGCGCTACAGCCTGTTCCGCTGCTTTTTTGCTGGCCTGTGCAGCCTTCTCCGCCGCTTCTTTATTTGCCGCCGTCGTGGCATCTACGATGACTACACCGGGAACCGTTGCCTTCGTAACATTGGCCGCATCCGCTTTATTTGCGGCGCTGTTGTCTCCGGGAATGCTGCGCTCGATCGCTGTGTTTTGAGTCGGCGAAGGGGCGTTTTTTTCCGCAGGGCCGGTGATCGCCCCGAGCACCATAAGGCAGAACACAACGAGCATACCGATCGACAGTTTTTTATGGTTTTCATAGAATTTCATGAGTTTATCTTTCATGGTTTACACCTCCCGCAAGGGCTGTAGCCCTGATCAATGATCTCTTCACGTGACCCGGTCACGTCCATCCGGTTCTTTGCTTTCATGGACTTTACGCTCGAGCAGTCCGGATAGTGAAACTTCTTAGTGTTTGTATTCAAAACGTAGGTGTGCATCTCAGAGGAGCCTGCCTGCGTTTCCACCGTCGGATTACCCTCATAGAGCCCCGGCAGGTTTCTGTCCGGCACTTCGATCGTTTCCGCAGGCTTGTGTTCCCGCGGCTTTGTCGTTTCAGGCGCATCGTCCTCGTTTGTGGTTTCCTGTGTCTCCGACCGGCCGCCGATGCTTCGGTCGCGTGTTTTCGAAGGATCCGCCTTCGTCACATCGGGAACCGCGATCCGGTTACTGCCACCTTTTTCCGTGGTAAATGTAAGTGTTTTTCCATCGCTCTCGCAGAGGATATCACCCTGACGGTCCGTCCGATAAACGGTCGCACCGGTCGTTTCCAGGCGATCCAGAACTTCCTGTGTCGGATGACCATAGGCGTTATCCGCGCCGACCGAAAGGATGGCGTATCGGGGAGCCGCCGCTTTAAGGAAATCCTCTCCGGTAGAGCCGTTGCTCCCGTGGTGTCCGGCTTTCAGAACATCGCACTTCAGATCCGGATACGCTGCGAGCAGGGAGTCTTCCTCCTCGAATCCCGCATCGCCCATAAACAGGAACGTATGGGTACCGTAAGTGATCTTCGTAACGATCGAATTGTTGTTGATATCCGAGTTTTGCACGACCGGTCCTAACAGTTCTACGGTCGCACTGCCTAACCGGAACGAGGTCCCGGCGGTCGGCACTGTAAGTTGGGCGCCCTGACGGTCCAGGTATTTCACCAGACTGGCAAATGTCTTCGTTTCATATTCTGTCACGGGCGAAAAACAGATGTCGACGCTTGCGTAGTTCAGCGCACCGGACAGGCCTCCGATATGGTCCGCATCCGGATGCGTCGCGATCATGTAATCCAAATGGTCAATGCCTGCATTTTTCAAGACGGTGTATACGACGGAGGACGCCGACGAGGGGCCGCCGTCGATCATCATGTACTGCCCGTCACACTGAATGAGGGCGGCATCGCCCTGGCCTACATCTATGAACTCGACCCAGAAGGAACGATCCTGCGAACTCGGATCCGCAGGTTTTTGTTTATCCTCCTTCGCATGCGGAAGAATACAAAACAGTGCAGCAATGGATAAAAACACGATCAAAAGGAATGAAAAAAATGAACGCACAAGTACAACCCCCTTTCTACAATTTGTGTAAAAAACGGATCTGTTGACCTCTTCCTATTTCATTTTCCTTCCTGTTTCTATGATTATATCATAAGTATATGGTATATACAATAGTAAAAAGAGAGAAATGTTTTCACACTTCTCTCTTAATTTCTAAAACTTTTCTAAAAACGCATTTATTTCAAAGCTGTCTTGTTTTTTTACAAAAACAGTATACTAAGAACGAGCATACCGGATCGAATCACTCCCTGTAGGAATGGTTAGGACCAAAAGCCCCCCGGATCCTACAGTTCCTCCTACTCTGCTTCGTACTTAAACGACAGGGACGAACTCGGGTCCATCTTCTCGGTAAATATCTCCTTTTGCTCCCCACGTTTCAGGGTAAGTTTCTTTACAGACTTAGCATTCAGATTGATCGAACCATCCGGTGTTCTCTCAATAAAGCTCACGCCGTCAAACGAGAGTTGGATCTCTTCTGCCGTGAGTTTTTCGACTGTGACCGTAGCGCCGTAGCCGCTGTAGATCATCATGCCTACCGTTACGTTATCAAATGTTTCCGACACAGGCTCGTTCCCTTTGTCTTCCCCCGGCATCAGGCCCGGCAGAAGGTTCGCGCCCTTCTTCTCGGTGATGGTGATCTTCGCTTTTACATTACTGGCGGTCTCTTTCTTTCCGCCGCCGGGGCAGCCGGTCAGCAGCAACATGGAGCACGTTAACAGTACGATCAGTTTCAGTATACGTTTCATATCCCCTCCAAATCCTTTTATTCCTCAGTTTCCGGTATCTCCTTCGTTCCTTCCGTGTCTTCGGATGTACTCTCCGCTTCCTGTGCCGCTTTCTTCTGTTCTTCCAGCTTCTGCTGCAGCAGTTCCGGATCGGTACGACGCATATTGCTTGCTTCAAATGCATCCAGGGAAGCAGTGCTTCCGGGCGTGATGCGCCGGATCTCACCGGTCGCGCGAACCATGCGGTTGATCACGTCGACATCGATGCCGCAGTCCCCGTTCGGAGACGCTGCCGATGCTTCCGCGACCAGACGCTTCAGCAGTTCTTCGTAAGCCGGAGCCGGGAGCGTCGCAGCATCGATCTTCAGTTCGGGATCCGCAAAGGCGCGGCATACATCGCCGAGCAGGACGAAGCGTACCAGGCTCGGGAAAATGCTGTGGAACCGGAGGGACGCTAACAGCCGGCGAACATTGACCGAGAAGCCGTTCAGGTAATTCCGGAAACGTACGTCCTGTTTGGAAGACTCACCCGCCAGTTTTTCGAGATTTAATCCGGAGGCGTTGTAGGTCTCAAACGGAGCCATGGCGCGGATGCGTTCATCCAGGTCCTTCAGTTCAAGGTCGTCATGCAGGCGCGCATAGTCGACCAGCTCACCCATCTCAGGTCCGATCACTTCATCGAAGCGACGGAACATCAAAAACGGCAGAGCCACATAAATATACTCATCACGGCGGATGCGCTCGTGAAAACGTTCTCCTATGTTGTTGACCTGATCGATCGCTGCTTCGATCGCAGCGTCATAATTCTTATAATCTGACATGATCTGCTCCTTTGATTTCTTCTTTATGGAATTCGCCCGATCGCACTCAGATCTCGGGCGTCGTAATAATTTGTTTGTATAACAGTCCCGCTTTCTTTTCGCACCCTCAGGTGGTTTCAACGTTCCCCTCCGGCGCGGTCTGACCGGAACTCTTCCTTCGAATGCGCTGGTTGTGGATCGTTCCCTTCAGAAATTCAATGAACTGCTTTCGAATATCGTTGGGCGCCTTGATCCGGACATGTCCGCCCAACCCGCACAGCCGGGCGAAAAACTGATCACTGACATAGACATCGACCTTCACGCGGAAGTGGTCTTCATCCACCTTATGCGGTTTCGTATCCGGCCAGAGATCGAAGATCACGTTCGAGATCTCGTTGTCGCAGACCAGCGTCACTGTCTCCTGCACTCCATGGAACATATTGACCGAGCGGTTCAGATATTCGACCGGATCTACGGTCGCGTAAACCTCGGCTCCTAAGCGCGGCCCGGGCTCCGATCCCACGATCTCCATCTTATCGATGCGGTAGGTCTTCAGGATCGTATCGTTCTCGGGAAATGCGAGCATGTAATAGTTTTCGTTGTGGAGGATCACTGCCCAGGGGCTGACCGTGACTGCCGCGCCGTCATAACGCGCCACCGGCCTTCCGTCCGGTCCCCAGCTGAAGTATCGGAAGACCAGTTTACGGTCCCCCTCGATCGCTGCATGAACGCCGCCCAACGTGTCCAGCACCCGCTCGCCGCCTTCACGGACACGATTTACGACCTTTACCTGCCGGTCAATGAGTTCCATCGCATACGCGCCGACCTCGCCTTCAAACTTCTCGATCATGCGGTGCGCATGGTCCTCCGACAGAAAACGGCAGCCGCGAATGGCTTCCACCAGATACTGCATCTCCCGAATGTCGAATTTCCGGCTGGACAGATAGTAACTGACCGCGTGTACTTTTCGCAGTTTTTTGATCGTGAACCCATATTCGGTGAGTGCCTCAAAGTCCTTATAGATGCTCTTTCGCTGCGCTGTCACACCGAACTTATTCAGTTCCTCCAAGGCTTCGTCGATGGTCAGCCCGTGCGTCTCGTCGGTCTGCTCCATCATGATCCGGAGCAAATATAACAGTTTTAACTTCTGCTTCGTTCCTCTGGCCATAGGGGACTCCTTTTCTCACAAAGTAAACACATCCGTGTTTCTTAAGCCACATACGTTTCTAACCACTTTCTGCGTTTAATTATACAATACACGCCCTGTTTCGTCAAGTCAAAGTCCCATAAAAAGGGACGCCCGAAGGCGTCCCTGAAATCTTCACATAATGTATCCGGCCTTCGGCGGATCGCCGACCCGTCTTATTTTGCCGCTCTCAACAGTTTTGCGGCAGCGACCATATTTCTAAGGCTGGCCACAGTCTCGGTCGTGCCGCGGGTCTTTAATCCGCAGTCCGGGTTCACCCAGAGTTTCTCGGGGTTGATACGCGCCAGCATGCGGGATAATGCATTCACGATCTCCTCTTCAGAAGGAACACGCGGTGAGTGAATGTCGTACACACCGGGGCCGACTTCGGTCTTAAAGTTGTTCGCGCGCAGGGCATCGAGGATCAGCAGATCCGAACGGGATGCTTCAAATGTGATCACGTCGGCATCCATGTTATCGATCGCCGGAATGATGTCTGTGAATTCACTATAGCACATATGCGTGTGGATCTGGGTAGATGCCTTCACGCCGCTGTGAACCAGGCGGAACGCCGGGATGGCCCAATCGAGATACTCGCTGTACCAGTCACTCTTACGCAACGGCAGTTTTTCACGCAGAGCCGCCTCGTCGATCTGGATGATGTTGATGCCGGCTGCTTCGAGATCCAGCACCTCGTCGCGAATCGCCAGCGCGATCTGCAATGCACTCTCCTTATGGGAGATATCCTCACGCGGGAAGGACCAGTTCAGGATAGTTACCGGGCCGGTGAGCATGCCCTTCATGGGGCGGTTCGTGCAACTCTTCGCGAATACCGACCACTCCACAGTCATCGGTTTTTCGCGGGAAATGTCTCCCCAAACGATGGGCGGCTTTACACATCTCGTACCATAGGACTGCACCCACGCCTTCTCCGTAAACAGGTAGCCGTTAAGCTGCTCGCCGAAATACTCTACCATGTCGTTGCGCTCGTACTCACCATGTACCAGCACATCCAGATCCAATTCTTCCTGTAATTTTACACATGCACGTATCTTCTCACGGTTGAATGCATCGTATTCTTCTTTTGTGATATTGCCCGCCTTAAACGCCTTGCGGTTCGCCTTAACGTCCGCCGTCTGCGGGAACGAACCGATCGTCGTGGTCGGGAACTTCGGCAGCGCGAATGCCGCCTTCTGAATCTTCTCTCTTTCGGCAAATGCGGGCTTTCGGGTGAAGTCTTCCTCTTTCACCGCCTGCAGGCGCGCACGGACTGCGGCGTTTTCACAGTCCGGTCTGGCTGTTGCAAACAGCGAATCATTGTCCGCCAGAAGTCCCGTACAAACGGAGGCTTCGCCTTCAGAACCGCAGGATGCGATCTTTGCGATCTGCGCTAATTCGACCAGTTTCTCCTTCGCGAATGCGAAATGCGCTTTGTAACTCTCGGGAAGTTTCGTTTCGTTCTCCAGGGTGTAGGGAACGTGCAGCAGGGAGCAGGAGGTCGAAAGGACGATATTCTCCGCTTTTTCCGCAAGTTTCTTTAGGCTCTCCAGTGTCTTGCGATAGTTGTTCTTCCAGATATTCTTTCCATTTACCAGGCCGGCAAACAGGACTTTCTGCTCAGGAAAACCCTTTGTGGAAACCAGGGAAAATGACTCTTTACCCTCCAGGAAATCGATGCCGATACCGTCGAAATTCAGTGCAGTTACTGCTTCATACGCATCACGGATGTCACCGAAATAGGTCTGAAGCAATACCTTGACACTACCTTTCGCGGGCAGGATCGCTTTGTACAACTTCTCAAACAGGGCGATCTCCTCCGCCGTCAGGTCGTAGACCAGGGCAGGCTCGTCAAACTGTACCCATTTAGCGCCGAGGTTCGCGAACTTCTTCAGGGCCTCACTGTAAGCGGCTGCACAGGCATCCGCGAAGTCTGCCGCACATTTGGTTCCCGTGTAACGCGCCAGCTTCAGGAACGTAAACGGTCCGATCAGCACGGGCTTAGCGACTACTCCGTAGGTCAGTGCCTCTTTAAACTCATCAAACGGCTTTTTACCTGCCAGGCGAATGTCCGCGTCGTCCTCGATCTCCGGCACCATATAGTGGTAATTCGTGTTGAACCATTTCTTCATCGCGAGCGCCTTAACGTCCTTACCATCCTTCTGGTAACCACGCGCCATAGCGAAATAGGTGTCCAACTCGCTTACACTTAACTTGCGGTAGCGCGCCGGGATCGCATTGAGCAGGATCACCGTATCCAGCATACCGTCATAGAACGAGAAATCATTGACCGGGATAAAGTCGATCCCGCTCTCCTTCATGCTCTTTAAGTGCTCTGCCCTCAGCGCTTTCGCCTGCTCCAGCAAGGCTTCCTGTGTGATATCATTTTTAAAATACTTCTCGGTCGCGAATTTCAGTTCACGAAGCTTACCGACTCTGGGATAGCCGATCACCGATGTCTGCATAGTTCTTTCCTCCTCGTTATCTTGCATGATTGTGAAACCATCCGGCGGCGTTTCCATCGCCGTCAGATCAACTTGTGTTTCATTCTACACGATAACAGTCGATTCGAAAAATACAAAAAAAGGATATAGTCGCATAGTCTGCGTCTATACCCCTGTTATCAGGTTTGCGGTATATCTCATGTATTTCTGTAGAACTCTCTCAGGTCATCCAGACAGATTCGATTATCGATCGGAACCGGCTGACCGTTCCTAAACAGCAGCGATTGTTTTCCGAGAATGGTCCCATGGGTCTCGTGGTCCGTTCGCGTCATAGCGATCAGCTGGTACCCGTCAAACTCGTGCAGAACCATCTGGATATATCCTTTCAGCCGGAGCGGAACCTTACGTAAGAGTCCGGTCAATACATTCAGGTCATAGCGCTCCCGGGCAAATTCGTTCTGAACGATCTTCCAGCCGGTGGAATCCGTGTTCTTCGCTTTGATGTTAAACACGACGTAGGTCGGAGAAAATAATTTCCAGGCATCCGCCTTCTTTCCGAAGATCACCGTATGGTTATATCGCAGGCCGCTGATCTTTTTGATCGTCGTCCCCTGCAGGATAA